>NZ_QTXV01000009.1:0-89805 GCF_003461825.1 Prevotella sp. AM42-24
AATTAAAAGGGGTGCGTCACAGACTTATGACACACCCCCTTCTATATGGATAAATAATTTCTTTTTTTTATACGAGATACTGAGAAGAGATACTCTCGTTATCTTCTACACGGCGGATAGTTTCTGCAAACATATCTGCGATTGTAAGCTGCTTAACTTTTTCGCAACGCTTGGTGTAAGGAATTGAGTCGGTAAATACGATTTCCTCAAGAGCTGATTTCTGAACGCGTTCAGAAGCAGGACCGCTCATCACGCAATGTGAAGCACATGCACGTACGGTTTTAGCACCAGCTTCCTTCATGATATCAGCAGCTTTTGTGATAGTACCAGCTGTATCAACCATATCATCGATGATGACAACGTTCTTGTCTTTTACGTCACCGATAATCTGCATGCTGGCTACAACATTTGCACGGGCACGAGTCTTGTTGCAGAGTACGAGTGGGCAACCGAAGTACTTAGCATAAGTGTTAGCGCGTTTAGAACCACCTACGTCTGGAGAAGCGATAACCATATCTTCGAGCTGCAAACTCTGAAGATAAGGGAGGATGACGCCAGAAGCATAGAGGTGATCAACAGGTACGTCGAAGAAACCTTGAATCTGATCAGCGTGGAGATCCATGGTGATCAAGCGGTCGATACCGGCAACGCTCAACAAATCAGCAACAAGCTTGGCACCGATGCTGACACGTGGCTTGTCCTTGCGATCCTGACGAGCCCAACCAAAGTAAGGAACAACTGCGATAATATGACGAGCTGAAGCACGCTTAGCTGCATCAATCATCAGAAGCAATTCCATCAAGTTGTCTGAATTAGGGAAGGTGCTCTGTACAAGGAAAACATCACGTCCACGGATAGATTCCTCAAAAGATACACCAAACTCACCATCAGAGAATTTGGTTACTACCAAATTACCCAGCGGGCAACCTAAACTAGCGCAGATTTTTTCTGCAAGGTATCTCGAGTTAGTACCAGAGAATACCAAAAAAGAGTTTTTGTCACTCATTTGAATTTTTGTTTATGTGTAATTAAATTATTATTACGAATATTTATGATGAATAGCAATGTCAGTTAACTGCCTTGCGTAATTTCTCGAAATGATTGATTACTTCTTTGTAATCTCTTTCGTTGTGAATATCAAATCTATTCCAAAGGTCACCACATATTACTATTCCTCCAAAGCCGAGCGCTTTAGCTATTTTGACATTTTCCAGACTCATGCCTCCAAGAGCATATACTTTTTTGTCGATAAGCCCTTCTTTGGCTGCCAATTCTAATTGGTTGAGAGAGAAAGATGATTTTTCATCTTTGAATTCTATGCAGTCGAAAATGTTTTTCAGAAAAACATATTGCGATTTTTTCTTCATTTCTTTCAACTGAAGAAGATCTGTGCATGTACGACTGTATTTCCCTTTGTATCCTTCTGGCAAGGCAGCGCTTGGATTGTCTATATGAATGCCGGCCAAATCATATTCCTGCTTGAGGTAATAATGATCGTGTACTGTGATCTTACGATAATAGTCCTCAGGTAAGAGTGTGAGTAGTCGCTCAGAGAACATTGGTGATGCCCCCGGTTTAAAAAGATGCAAATTGTCTAGTCCTTCATCAAACAATGAGGATAGGATTTTATCTTCTTCCACAAAGAATGTGGACTTCGTCATTATTACTAATTTCATAGTCTTAAAAACTTTTCTGTTGCAAAAGTATTAAAAAAAACGCAAACTTGCAATTATATTGGAGATAAAAAGCTATCTTTGCACCATAAAATTAATATTTATCAAGACATGCAAGTAAATTTAGAGAATTTTAAGGAGATTCGCACTCCAATTTACGTATTGGAAGAAAGTAGACTGAGACAAAATCTATCGCTGATAAAGAGCGTGGCTGATAGGGCTGACATGGAGATTATTCTGGCATTTAAGGCTTATGCGCTTTGGAAGACTTTCCCGATTTTCAGAGAATATATTTCTTCGACAACAGCAAGCTCTTTGAGCGAAGCAAAGCTGGCTTTTGAGAAATTTGGAAGTCCTGCCCATACTTTTTCTCCAGCTTATACTGATGATGAGATTGATGAAATTGCCCGTTGCTCAAGTCATCTGACGTTTAATTCTCTTTCTCAATATGAGCGTTTTCATGAGCGTGTAGCTACTGTTAACCCAAGCATCAAATTGGGACTGAGAGTAAATCCGGAATATTCTGAGGTGGAAACGTTGCTGTATAATCCCTGTGCGCCTGGTTCCCGATTTGGTGTAACTGCAGATAAATTGCCTGAGATTTTGCCTTCGGATATTGAGGGCTTCCATTGTCATTGCCATTGTGAGAGTGGGGCAGATGTGTTTGAAAGGACGTTAGTACATATTGAGGAGAAGTTCGGCAAATGGTTTTCTCAGTTGAAATGGATTAATTTTGGTGGAGGTCACCTGATGACTCGTAAGGATTATGATGTATTACACCTTATTAATATAATAAAGGAGTTTCATCTGCGTTATCCTCATCTTCATGTCATCATGGAGCCGGGTAGTGCCTTCGGATGGCAGACGGGACCTCTCGTTTCTCAGGTTGTGGATGTGGTGGAAGACCATGGTTACAAAACCGCCATTCTGGATGTCAGCTTTACTTGCCACATGCCTGATTGTTTGGAGATGCCATATCATCCGGCAGTACGCAATGCCGAAACCATCGAAATGGAAGATATGATGGAGAAGCCGGAAGGAGATCACGTTTACCGTTTGGGAGGAAACAGTTGTTTGAGTGGTGATTTTATGGGATATTGGAAATTTGACCATGAACTGGAAGTAGGCGAAAAAGTGATTTTTGAAGATATGCTGCATTATACGACCGTTAAGACAAATACTTTTAATGGCATTACGCATCCATCTATAGGAATCGTGCATTTGGATGGGAATTTGGAAATCCTGCGAGAATATGGGTACGAAGATTATCTGAACCGAATGGATTAGACTGGTAGGAAAAGGACCATAAAAGTTCAGTTTTTGCAGATAAAACGATGAAAAATGCGTATTTTGCCTTTAAAAACAGACAAAATGCGCATTTTCTTTAAAAAAAGTCTTTGAAAAATTTGGTAATTCAGAAAAAAGTAGTACCTTTGCACCCGCATTCAGAGGAATGCTCCTTGCTAAGAGGAATAGCTGCGGAAATAGCTCAGTTGGTAGAGCACAACCTTGCCAAGGTTGGGGTCGCGGGTCCGAGTCCCGTTTTCCGCTCGATTTTTTTTGAAACAGCATCAAGTTTTTATCTTATGTATTGAAATTGATGTAAGCAACATTATTATAATGGAGAGGTGGCGGAATTGGTAGACGCGCTACTTTGAGGGGGTAGTGACAATTGTGTCGTGGGAGTTCGAGTCTCCTCCTCTTCACAAAAGAAAGGTTGCTTTGTTGATTTGCGGAAATAGCTCAGTTGGTAGAGCACAACCTTGCCAAGGTTGGGGTCGCGGGTCCGAGTCCCGTTTTCCGCTCCAAGAGTGCTATAAGATTATTGTTTTATAGACTTGAGCCCAAGTGGCGGAATTGGTAGACGCGCACGTTTCAGGTGCGTGTGTTTCACAACGTGCAGGTTCGAGTCCTGTCTTGGGCACTATTTTTAAATTTGATGTTGGAGAGGTGGCGGAATTGGTAGACGCGCTACTTTGAGGGGGTAGTGACAATTGTGTCGTGGGAGTTCGAGTCTCCTCCTCTTCACAAAAGAAAGGTTGCTTTGTTGATTTGCGGAAATAGCTCAGTTGGTAGAGCACAACCTTGCCAAGGTTGGGGTCGCGGGTCCGAGTCCCGTTTTCCGCTCTTTTTTCTTTAATATTTAAAAAGAGAGAAACATACCCACTATGAATTTATATATTAGATATTTCGATAAGGAAACCTTTGTTTCTTCTGTCGACCAAGCGATAGATTTTTTAAGTCAAATTCCAGAAATAGGAATGAATCCTGATTTGGAAGCAGATATCCGTGATTATGCTGCAAGTGATGTATGCTATCCTAAAAGATATAAAGTACGCCCAAGAGTTTATTTTATTATCATTAAGACAGCTGCTGCATGTATGCAGGATTTTAAGGATAAGAAGGCTTTGCGTACTGTGCCTTCTGAGCGTCATGATAATCCTGCAAGTCCAGTAAACCGTTTGACTGAAGAGCGTCCGGGCTGGTATGAAGGTTCGCTGGATTTCAAGCGAGTTGTAATGGTGCCTGCTACAGGTAAATTTGAGTATCGTGACACTCATTTTGTGGCAGACGTTAAAGCTATGTCTGGAATAGATTGCTATGAGAGAATCGTAGAGCATCTCCGTGGTAGGGTAGATTCCAGAAGTCAGTTCCCTTCTGCAAAGGGTAAGAATTTCCAGTTCCGTTATTTGGGAATGTGGAAATAATTTCATTAAAAATGTTTTGATATGAATAAGGTTATGTTAATTGGTAATGTCGGGAAGGATCCTGATGTTCATTATTATGATGCTGATCAGGCTGTAGCGCAGGTTTCTCTTGCGACAACAGAACGTGGATATACATTGGAAAATGGTATGCAGGTGCCTGATCATACAGATTGGCATAACCTTGTCTTTTTTCGTGCCTTGGCTAAATATGTAGAAAAGTATGTGCGTAAGGGTGACAAACTTTATGTCGAGGGTAAGGTGCGTTACCGTACCTATGATGACAAGCAGGGGAAACGTAGATATGTAACTGAGATTTACGTGGATAATATGGAAATGCTTGTATCCAAGTTTGCTGCTTCACGTACGAATGAAGCAAGTAATGCCCAAACTGCTGCCAAAGCTGAGGCTCAGACTTCTCAGGAAGAGAAGGAACAAGATAGTTTACCATTTTAATTAATATATAAAATTGGATATTTCAACTATAACTGAGGCCTTTGATGATGTTGCTTTTTCATCGCCTTCATTGGGGGTTGTTTTTGCTGCCGTCTTAGCGGCAGTATTACTGTTGGTGTCTGCGTTTGCAAGTGGTTCTGAAATCGCTTTTTTCAGTCTTTCACCTACAGATGTTGATGAACTGGAAGATGAGAAAACAGAAACAGACCGTAAGATTCTGATGTTACGTGAGGATTCTGAGCGTACTCTTGCTACCATTCTCATCGCCAATAATTTTGTGAACGTCACCATCATTATGCTTTTAAACTATGTTTTTGCTGGTGTGGTTCATTTTGGAGCAAAAGCGTATTGGCTGCAATTTCTGATTATTACAGTTCTGCTTACGTTTCTTCTTTTACTTTTTGGTGAAATCATGCCAAAAGTGTATAGTCGTAAGGATCCGTTACTTTTCTGCAGGCGTTTTGTAGGAGGCATTTTGATTGCCCGTAAGATTTTCTGGCCTTTGGAAAATGTGCTCCTGAAAAGTGGAATGCTTGCCGAAAAGGTAGTGAAGAAGGAAAATCACATCTTGAGTGTTGATGATTTGGAACAGGCTTTGGAACTAACAGACAAGGATGATATCAAGGACGAACAGAGTATGCTGAAGGGTATTATCCGCTTTGGTGACGAGACTGCCAAGGAGGTAATGACGAGCCGTCAGAATGTAGTAGATCTGGATATTCACAGTACTTATCCTGAGGTTCTGAAATGTATCGTGGAAAATAACTACAGTCGTATTCCTGTTTATCAGGACAATACCGACAACATTCGCGGCATTCTGTATATCAAGGATTTGCTTCCTCATTTAGGAAAGCCGGCCTCTTTCAGATGGCAGAGTCTGATTCGTCCGCCTTATTTTGTGCCGGAGACCAAGAAGATTGATGATTTGCTGAGAGAGTTCCAAGAGAATAAGGTGCATATCGCCATCGTGGTAGATGAATTTGGCGGCACGAGCGGCATCGTAACTCTTGAGGATATTCTGGAGGAAATCGTAGGCGAAATTAATGATGAGTATGATGAGGAGGAAAAGTTCTACTCCAAGTTGAATTATAATACATTTATTTTTGAGGGTAAGACTTTGCTGACAGATTTCTGCAAGATTCTGAATGTTGATGATGAGGAATTTGAGGAAGTGGAAGGCGATGCCGATACTTTGGCCGGATTGCTGCTTGAAATCAAGGGTGATTTTCCAAGTATCCATGAGAAAATCGAATATAAGAATTATTCTTTTGAGGTTTTGGGGGTTGAGGAACGCCGTATCAGTAGGATCAAAGTGGTGGTTCTTCCCGGTAAATAATTTGTTGAGGCTTTTTAAGATTGATTATAATAAGAAAGAGGGTCGAGATTGCTATAATCTTGACTCTCTTTTGTTTTTCTCGATTTTTTTTCGTAATTTTGTCCCCTATAAAATCAATTGGTTATGGCATTAATAAACGTAAGAGAAGTTTATCCTGGAGTACATTTGGGATTGTGGCAAATCGGAGAGTCTGTAAGCGACTTTCTGGAGAGCTATCCTTGGATGAAAGTTTATATTAAAGATTTGGAACTCTATAAAAGTGAAGGGCGAAAGTTGGAGTTTCTTGCAGTCAGGGCTTTACTCAGAGAGATGCTTCTGATAGCTGGATATTCTGAGGAGCAGATAGGCAAAATCGGAGAAATCACACATGATGAGTGCGGCAAACCTTTGCTCAACAAGTTTAATATCAGTATTTCTCATACCCGGGGCTTTGCTTCCGTCATTATTTCTAAAAGCCGTTCTGTAGCTGTGGATATAGAATATTATAATGATAGGGTGGAGCGTATTGCTTCCAAGTTTTTGAGAAGGGATGAAAAGGCTGAAGGTCTGGATGCTTTGCTGGTTCATTGGTGCGCTAAAGAAACTGTCTATAAACTGTTTTCGGCAGAGAATTTGCAATATGGAGAGATGCGGCTGAAACCGTTCGACCCTATGATGGATTGGAATTGCGAAGTGGAAAACCTGAAGTCGCATAAATCGGTAAATGTGGACTTTGAGTTGACGATGGAGTTTGTTCTTACTTATGCAGCTATGTAAACTATGCTTCGGAATATTTTGCTAACTTGTTTCTTGTGTTTCGGGTATCAGGTGCTTTGGTCTGATACTTTACAGGTGGTGCGGGGTGATGTTGAGGAAGGTCAATGGACAGTCGTTCGAGAGTTTCCTCAGAAATCCTTTCCCCGTTTCGTACCAGCAGGAAACTATAGTGGTATTACTCATTTGCATGATGATGTTTATGCGGTGGTAAGCGATAAGTCTGATAGTGTCTTGTTCTTCAAGTTTCGCATCCAGGTGGATGAACTTACGGGAGAACTTCGGCATGTGGAGAATCTGGGATATGATGTGATGGTGGATGGAAGCCGCTATGATGGGAAATCTTGGATAGGCAAGGATAGGGGCTTTGATTATGAGGCGATTGCAAAAGTTTCCGATTCTACCCTGATGGTGGCAAGTGAGGGATTTTTCAGTATCAGGGAGTTTTTTATCAATCCTTCACCCCGGAATGCGGAATGGAATTCCCGACTCAGAAAGATAGAATGCCCATCTACTGCATTTGCTCCTAACTATGCGTTTGAATCTTTGGCTTTCGATTCTGTCCGTCATTACCTTTGGACGATTTCTGAAAGTACGCTCCAGAAGGATGGGGAACCTGCAACGCCACAGAATGGAGGCGCAAATAAACTACGCCTGATGAGGATTGATATTGGAGATCAGAAGGGAATAGATGCTCAACATTTGGAGGGGATAGGTGTTCTGAGGCAGAATAGTGATGATTCAGATTCTGTAAATGTTGGGGGAAAACACTTTATGGAAGCTTATGCCTACCGGATGGATAAGCCTACTACGAACAAGAAGGCTGAAACGTATGTGATGGGTGTTAGCGAATTGTGTGTCTTGCCGGATGGTCAGTTGTTGGTCTTGGAGCGTGAAGCTTTTATTCCAAAGATGAAATTGGGAGCATTTTGTAAGTGCAAGTTGTATTTGATTAATCCGTTGCAGGAGAATCCGTATCCTATTGAGCAACCTTTCTGCGAAGCTACACCTTATATTAATAAGCATTTGCTTTTAGAATGGAAGACCGGTTTGTCGGTTTTTGACCGCTCGTTTGCAAATTATGAAGGAATGTGTCTGGGACCGAAGTTAAAGAATGGTGATCAGGTGGTGATTCTACTTTCTGATTCCCAAGACCAATATGCAGGCGTTCTTAAAGACTGGTTTAAAACGGTTGTGGTAAGAGAAATTAGAAAGACGATAAAATGAGAAATGAGAAATGAGAAATTAGAAATGAAGAATGTGAAATGAGGAATGAGAAAGGAGAAAAATGATGATTATGATGAGAAAAACTGAGCTTTGAGATGAGAAAAACTGGGGGGGTGAGATGAAAAAACGGAGTTTGAGATGAGAAAAAAGGGATTGGAGTTTCGAAAAAGGATAGTTTTGGAGTAGATGGCTTTGATAGTAAAAAACACGTAAAAGTGTTAATTTTCGGCTGTCTTCGCGCACGGCAAAAACTTTAACTTTTGTTAGCAGTTTGTAAGCGTCTGATTATTAGGCACTTGTAAAAATGTTACAAAAGTACCCCAAAAAAAGTCCTAAAAAAAAGAACAACCTATCGAAAAAATACTTACCTTTGCATCGTTTTAATAAACGAATGATTGTTTTACAGATTTAAAAAGCAAAGAAAATGAAGAAATTAGTTTTAATGTTCGTAGCTATCGCAGCTATCTCTTTCGCATCTTGTG
This sequence comes from Prevotella sp. AM42-24, assembly GCF_003461825.1. Taxonomy (NCBI): domain Bacteria; kingdom Pseudomonadati; phylum Bacteroidota; class Bacteroidia; order Bacteroidales; family Prevotellaceae; genus Prevotella; species Prevotella sp. AM42-24. The sequence goes on from NZ_QTXV01000009.1 coordinate 8,633, forward strand.
GTAACAAAACAGCTCAGAACACAGCTTCTGCTGATTCTGATACTGCAATGGTTGATACAGCTGCTGCTGATACAGCTGCTGCTGATACAGCTGCTGCTGATTCTGCTAAGTAATCTAGGATTACTTTACGAACGAAAAATGAGAGAAACAACCGCTGGACTTCGGTCTGGCGGCTTTTTTTGTTTTATAGGCTCTGGTGCTTTTCCTGTCTGGTTGTCTGATTGGTTTGATTCTTTCAGTCCCGATGCTTTATAGAATCAGTTTTTTCATACTGCCTATATTAGAAAAGCGCCTTGGTAATTTGCTAATTTCAGAATAATTGTTTATCTTTGCCGAGCTTTTGCTCAGAAGGCTAAAAAACAAGATTTGTGTTCCTTTCTCCTGATGCTGGAGGGATGGGGACTTTTTTCTTGAAAATCAAGATTTGTCTTCCTTTCTCCTGAAACTGGAGATTTAGGGGCTTTCTCTTGAACGCAGAAAGGAGAACCTTTTCGGTTTTGGCCGATTGAAATTTAATAATGTAAATAGGATAATTATGATAGATACAAGTGCCTTTCAAGGCAAGAAAGCTGCTTATTATACTCTGGGTTGTAAACTCAATTTCTCAGAAACTTCCACTTTCGGAAAGATGCTGGAAGACATGGGGGTTGTTACAGCTCAAAAGGGTGAACAAGCAGATATTTGTTTGATAAATACATGTTCTGTAACAGAAGTGGCTGATCACAAATGTCGTCAGGCCATTCATCGTATGGTACGCCAGAATCCTGGAGCCTTTGTGATTGTTACTGGTTGCTATGCTCAGTTGGAATCAGAGAATGTGAGCAAGATAGAGGGTGTTGACCTGGTGCTTGGTGCCAATGAGAAAGCTCATCTGATACAATATCTGAGTGATGCTTGGGCGCAGAAGTATTCAGAAGCGCTTCATCTGCATCATAGTGTGAAGACCAAGGAAATCAAGACTTTCCAGCCGTCTTGTTCCCGTGGCAACCGCACCCGTTATTTCCTGAAGGTACAGGATGGTTGCAATTATTATTGTACCTATTGTACAATACCTTTTGCCCGTGGCAATTCCCGCAATCCAAGTATTGCCTCTCTTGTAGCACAGTCTGAGCAGGCAGCCCGTGAGGGAGGTAAGGAAATCGTTATTACTGGCGTGAATATCGGAGATTTCGGTCAGACAACTCATGAGCGCTTTTTGGATCTGGTGAAGGCTCTTGACGGAGTAGAGGGCATCAAGCGATATAGAATTTCCAGTCTGGAGCCAGACCTCTGTGATGATGATCTCATAGAATATTGTGCCCAGAGCCGGGCTTTCATGCCTCATTTCCACATACCTCTGCAAAGCGGTAGCGACGAGGTGCTCAAGTTGATGCATCGTCGTTATGATAAGGCTCTGTTTGCTCATAAGGTTCAACTGATCAAGGAGAAGATGCCGGATGCTTTCATCGGAGTTGACGTGATGGTAGGCTGTCGTGGTGAAACGCCTGAGTGCTTTGAGGAATGTTATGAGTTTCTGAAGTCCTTGCCTGTTACCCAACTTCATGTTTTCCCTTATTCTGAACGCCCGGGTACGGCTGCGCTTAAGATTCCTTATGTGGTGAGTGACAAGGAGAAGAAGTTGCGCTCCAAGCGACTCCTGGAGTTGAGCGACCAGAAAACGCAAGAGTTTTATGCCCAGTATATTGGTACGGAAGCAGAGGTGCTGTTTGAGAAGGCGCCTCGCGGCAAGGCCATGCATGGTTTTACCAAGAACTATGTGAGAGTAGAACTTTCTCCTGCGCTTGCCAAGGAAGAATATGACAATCAGTTGCTCCGTGTTCGCCTGGGCGATTTCAATCACGACAAAACGGCTTTGAAGGCAGAACTACTCTAAGCGTTGTGATGATGATATCGCTCGAATCATATCGTTCGAATAAAGTCTCGTAAGGTTCGGGTGATGTGTTTATTTTATGGTGATGTATTATGATGTATTATAATGATTTTGGTACTTGGATCCGGAAACAGTTTCCTGATTTCCGGGTTCAGAAGATTTCTATAGATGCAGGATTTTCCTGTCCCAACCGGGATGGGAAAATTTCCAGCGGCGGCTGTACTTATTGTGACAACCGCACGTTCAATCCCAGCTATTGCGACCGCAAGAAGTCTATCTCCGAACAGTTGGAAGAGGGAAAGGCATTCTTTTCCCGTAAGTATCCGGACATGAAGTATCTTGCTTATTTCCAGGCTTATACCAATACTTATGCTAAGGTAGAACAGCTCCGGGAGATGTATGAGGAAGCCCTTCGTGTGGAAGATGTGGTGGGCATTGTGATTGGTACTCGCCCGGACTGTATGAGCGATGAATTGCTGGATTATCTGGAAAAACTCAACAAGCGCACGTTCTTATTGGTGGAGTATGGAATAGAAAGTGCGAATGATGATACTTTGCGTCGCATCAATCGCGGACATGATTTTGCCTGCAGCCGTGATGCGGTAGAGCGTACGCATGCTCGCGGCATCCTGACTGGCGGTCATATTATCATCGGGCTGCCAGGAGAAGATGCGGAGGAGAGTCTCCGTCAGGCTCCTATCATTTCTTCGCTTCCTCTTGATATTCTGAAGATTCATCAGATGCAGATTATCAAGGGAACCCGTTTGGCGCAGGAATATGCTGAACATCCTTTTCATGTCTATTCGGTAGAGGAGTATATTGACGTCATCGTCAGGTTTATTCGTTTGCTGCGCCCGGATCTGGTGCTCGAAAGGTTTGTAAGTCAATCGCCTAAGGAATTGCTCGTGGCTCCGAAATGGGGATTGAAGAATTATGAGTTTACTAATTTGCTGAACAATAGGCTTAAGAGCCGTTAAAGCATTTTTTTATCATTATAAATTCTTAATTATGCCTCAAATCGGGGCATAATTGAATTATTCTTTGTATTTTTGCAGTCAATATGCAAAAGTAGCAATACAAGATGGCAAAAGTAGCAATTGTAATACTAAATTGGAATGGTCAGAAGATGCTGGCCAAGTTTCTTCCGAATGTGATAGAGTATTCCCGACAGGATGCTGAAATCTGGGTGGCGGACAACAGTTCGTCAGATGGTTCCATGCACCTTCTGGAAACTCAATTTCCTCAGGTTAAGACTATCGTACTGGAGCAGAATTTTGGCTTTGCCGAAGGGTATAATCGGGCGTTACGCCAGATAGAGGCTGACTACTATGTGCTTTTGAATAGTGATGTAGAGGTGAGTCATCATTGGCTTACTCCGCTTATCGAGTTTATGGATTCCCATCCTCAGGTGGCAGCCTGTCAGCCGAAATTGTTGGCAGAATATGACAAGGACTGTTTTGAGTATGCCGGCGCCTGTGGAGGTTTTCTGGATAAATATGGTTATCCGTTCTGTCGTGGCAGGATTTTCGGTACGGTAGAACGTGATAATGGCCAGTATGATTACCAGCAGGAGATATTGTGGGCTACGGGTGCGTGCATGATGATCCGTTCTGCGGATTATTGGAAGGCAGGTGGACTTGACGGCCGCTTTTTCGCTCATAATGAGGAGATAGACCTTTGCTGGCGTTTGCGCCTGATGGGGCGGAAAATCTATTGCATCCCTGAGAGTGAAGTATATCATGTGGGTGGAGGAACTTTGCCTAAGAGCAATCCGATGAAGACTTTCCTGAATTTCAGAAATAATCTAACGATGCTTTATAAGAATCTGTCTGATAAGGAGTTATCGCATGTGATGAGAGTGAGATGGTTCCTCGATTATCTGGCTGCTTTTGAGATGTTGCTGCTTCAGCGGAATTGGGGTGATTTCAAGGCTGTGTTCAAAGCTCGCAAGGCATTCAAGGAATGGCGTTCCTCTTTTGATGAGGAGAGAAAGCGTATTCAGGCACAAAGAGTGGAGGAGGAGATTCCGCAGATTTTCCAGACTTCCATATTGTGGCAATATTACGCCAAGGGAGTGAAGAATTTCAAAGATTTGAAAACGACTTGAATGAAGTCTGATGATTCTTCTTGAATGAAGCGTGATAATCCTTCTCGAATGAAATCTGATGGAAGCTTTCGATAAAGCCAGATGGCTTCCTTTGAAAACGAGTAGGCTTAAAAAAATAGAAATAACTTAGAAACTGACTATAAAATGAGACGTATTTATTTATCATTTTTTGCTTTCTTCCTGGCATTAGGAATGGAAGCGCAAACGATGGTGAAGGTGCAGGTGACGAATCCTTCCAAAGTAGAGAGAAACGACGAACCGGTTGTCTTGGATTTGAGCAAGTATGGCGAGGTTTCCAAGGCTGTCGTTACGGTAGATGGCAAGGAAATTCCATCCCAGTTGGATGATCTGAATCGTGACTGCGTAAATGATGAACTTTGTTTTCTGGCCGATCTTGGCAAGAGGGAATCGAAGACTTATCAGATTCAGTTGTTCTCCGAGGGTGAGCAGTCAGCTTATCCTGCCCGTACATTTGCAGAACTGGTTGTGCCAAGCAAGAACAAGAAGTTGGCCAAGAACAAGCAGGATATTTACTTGCGCAGTATTGCCTTCGACAAGAAGACCAAGGATGTCTATCATTTTGTGCATTCTCATGGCGTCTGTTTCGAGAGCGACCTCGTGGCGATGCGTGTTTATTTCGACAATCGGCAGACCATCGACCTTTATGGTAAAATCAATAAGGGACTGGTGGTAGAGGATACTCAGTTTTATCCTTCCGAAGAACAGTTGGCAGCTGGTTCTGGCGACGACTGTCTCTGGGTAGGCAATACCTATGGTTTGGGGGCCCTGCGCGGTTGGGACGGCACGAAATCCCTGTTGCTTACAGATGTGAAATATCAGGAGCAGCGTGTTATTTCCGAAGGTCCTTTGCGTGCCGTGGTAGAAGTGGTGGACAACGGTTGGGTTCCGGCTCCGGGATTAAAGCCAGTAAATGCCACCATCCGCTATACGATTTATGCGGGTCATAGGGATTTTGATGTGGAGGTATTCTTCAATAAGAATGCGGATGATTACGTGTTCTCTACAGGACTTATCAACGTGAAGGGTTCTACAGAAATGTCTGACGGCAAGGGATTGAGAGGCTGTTATGGTAGCGACTGGCCTACGGGCAAGGATGATGGCAAACATAAGTTGGAGACAGTTGGTTTAGGTATTTATGTGCCTCAATCTCATTTCGTAAGCCAGGAGGAGGCCAACAAGGATGTATATACGATGCTGGTGCGCCCTGTAGGAAAGAAGCTGACCTACAAATTGGCTTATACGAGCGCCAATGAAACCTATGGCTTTTCCGGAGAAAAGGAGTGGTATAAGTGGTTGGCGGAATGGAAGAAACTTCAGACTCAGCCATTACAGGTCAAAGTATTTTAAGCAAGACTCAAGTTTGTTTGCTGCAAGAAATTGTTTGCGAGTTTTTCAAAAACGAAATAATAGAAGAGAGACTTTCTGCTGTGGTATTCCTGGCGGGAAGTCTTTTCTTTTTTTTTCTTTTTCCTTCTCCCATCTCCATTTCTCCTTTCTCATTTGTCATTTGTCATTTGTCAATTTCTCCCGTCTTTCTCATTTTGTTGCTCAAATCTCTGCAAATGTGAATATTTATAGAATAAATTCATCTTTTTTGCACATAATTTGTGCTTTTTTAGCTTAAAAACTTGGAATTTAAAATATTTTTTAGTATTTTTGCACTCGTATTAATACAAAATTATAATTACGTGAAGAATTTATATCATATTATCATAATTGCGGCACTTGTCTTGCTTTCTTCGGCTTGTGAATTTAAATTCAAGCCGAATGAGGAGTTTGTTGCTGAACCTCTTTGCGTACAGCGTTATGATCGTTTGGAAAGCCGCTATCTTACTACCGGAGATTTTTCTGCCCTGCAGCAGATGAATACCGATTATCCTATTGAAACCCGTACTCTGATAGAGAAAATGCTCCAGCTGGGTACGATTACCGATGCCAACATCAGCAATCGCTTTCTGATGTTCTTCCAGGACTCTACGCTCCAGGCTCTCATCGCAGATGCTGAGGCTGAATATGCCAATATGGACGATATCAATAAGGAGTTGAAGAAATCGTTTGGTCGATTGCAGGATTGGCTGCCGGAAATCAAGCAGCCTGTTTTCTATGCGCAGATAGGAGCCTTGGACCAGAGTATCGTGATAGGCGAGTCTTCGGTCGGCATTTCACTCGATAAGTACATGGGGTCTAAATATCCGCTCTACAAGAAATATTATAATGCCCAGCAGCGTAGCACCATGAACCGAAACAACATCGTGCCAGACTGTCTCACTTTCTATCTGCTGAGTATCTATCCGATGGATGATTTTGACAACAGACCGCAGTTGGACCGCGACCTGCACATGGGAAAAATCATGTGGACGGTCAATAGGGCGATGAACAGGGAAGTCTTCAATACCCGATATGTAAAGACTATCAACGATTTCGTAAAGCGAAATCCGAGAATTACGGTCAAGCAATTACTGGAAGATGAAGACTATTCTGCTATCAAGGCTTTGCACAAAGATTAGCAGGAACATTCTGAGTTGGGATGAATTTATCCTTGATGTATAGGGGATGAATTCGTCCTTCATTTGTTTTAAATGAGAAATGACAAATGAGAAATGACAAATGAGAAATGACAAATGAGAAGGGAGAAATTAGAAATGACAAAAGAGAAGTCTGCTAAAGAAAAAGGGTGGCAGATTTCAAACAGGAAAAATAAACAGATAATATTGAAGCTTTTTATATAAAGAAAACTATGAAGAAATTTTCTATTTTTATTGCAACTATCATGATGGTGACGGCAATGGAAGCTGCAGAGAAACTGGATCTGAAGAGCATTACTTCGGGCGAATTCTCTGCCAGTTATGTGACGGGAATCAATCCTATCGAAGGTACTGATTTGTATGCTTCTATCAGTAATGACGGCAAGCAGATTGTCAGCTATTCCTTCAAGTCGGGCAAGCAGGTGGCTGTCCTCTTTGATATTCATGAGGCTCAGGCTCCTTTCGAGTCTATTGATGGATATGTGATGAGCCCTGACGGCAAGCAACTCCTGATAATCACCAAGAGCAAGGCTGTGTACCGCAGATCTTTCAAGGCTGAGTATTTCATCTACAATATCGCCAGCAAGAAGCTCCGCAAACTTTCTGAAGGCGAAAACCAGCAGGTGGCTACATGGTCGCCTGATTCCAAGCACATCGCTTTCGTAAAGGATAATAATCTCTTTGTCTTTGATGGCGAAAAGGAAACGCAGATTACTTCCGATGGCAAGTTTAATGAAATCATCAACGGAATTCCTGACTGGGTTTACGAGGAGGAATTTGCTTTCAATAGGGCGTTTGCATGGAATGCTGACGGTACTTCCATCGGCTGGATCCGCTTCGATGAGTCGCATGTGAAGACTTATTCTCTCCAGCTTTTCGAGGGTGCCAAGCCTGCACATCCTGAGTTCCACAATTATCCGGGCGAGTATTCCTACAAGTATCCGAAGGCGGGTCAGGACAATTCCAAGGTGAGTCTCTGGAGTTATGATCTGAAGGCTGGCAAGACTATCCGCCTTGATGTTCCGGTAGATACAGACGGCTATTATCCTCGCATCAAGACTTCGCCAGACCGCAACAGTCTGATTGTCTATACGATGAACCGCCATCAGGACGATATGCGACTCTATTCGGTCAATCCATTCACGGGTGCCAGCAAGATGCTCATCAAGGAGAGCGTGCCTAAGTTTGTGAAAGAGGAGGTGATGGAGAACAGCATCGTGGGCAAGAAATATATCCTCATGCCAAGCGACCGCGACGGCTATATGCATCTTTATCTCTACGATATGAACGGCAAGCTGATTCGCCAGGTAGAGAAGGGAAAATATGATGTGACCGAGATTTACGGAATGGACGAGAAGGCCGGGGACGTGTACTTCCAGGCTGCGATGATCAATCCGCACGACCGACAGGTATATGTGGCTCACAAGAATGGTAAGGTGGAGCGACTCACCGATGCGGAGGGTTCTAATGCTGCCAATTTCTCAGGCGATTTCAGATATTTCGTCAATACCTGGAGCTCTTACAGCCATCCACAGGTGTTTACCGTGCGCAGCAACAAGGGTAAGGTTATCAAGATGCTGGAGGACAACAAGGAACTTTTGGAGAAGACTCAGAAATACAACTGGGGCAAGCGTGAGACATTCTCGTTTACTACTTCCGAGGGCGTGAAACTCGACGGTTGGATGGTGAAGCCTGTTGACTTTGATGCCAACAAGAAGTATCCTGTCATCCTGTTCCAGTATTCCGGTCCGGGCAACCAGCAGGTTCTGAATGCCTGGAATACGGGCAGTATGGGCCAGGGTGGTGCTTTCGACTATTATCTGGCTCAGGAGGGTTTCATCGTGGTTTGTGTAGATGGTCGCGGAACGGGTGGCCGTGGTGCAGAATTTGAGAAATCTACTTATCTCAGACTGGGCGATCTGGAGTCTAAGGACCAGGTGGAGACGGCTCTCTACATGAGTAGTCTGCCATATGTTGATAAGGATAATATCGGCATCTGGGGCTGGAGTTATGGTGGCTTCAATACGTTGATGAGTATGAGCGAAGGCCGTCCTGTGTTCAAGGCTGGTGTGGCTGTGGCACCTCCTACCTGCTACCGTTTCTATGATACGGTTTATACCGAGCGCTATATGCGTACTCCTCAGGAGAATGAGGATGGTTACAAGGTGAATCCTATCGAGCGTGCAGACCGCTTGCATGGTGCCCTGCTGATTTGCCATGGTGTGGCTGATGATAATGTGCATCCTCAGAATACCTTCGAATATTCAGAGGCGCTGGTTCAGGCAGACAAGGATTTCAAGGAGCTGTTTTATACTAACAGAAACCATGGTATTTATGGTGGCAATACGCGCAATCATCTGTTGAGACAGATTGCAGATTGGTTTAAGAGTCACATGAAATAAAAAGGAAATTTCCCTCGGGAAAATCGGTTTCTCCGGGGGAAATTCTTCGGAAAAAAATTGGTTCCTTTCGAGGGGGAAATTCTTCGGAAAAAAATTGGTTCCTTTCGAGGGGGAAATTCTTCGGAAAGAAATAGGCTCCTTTCGGGGGAAGAATAGAATATAAAAGAATAAGAATTAAAAAATAAGGAAAGATGAAAGCAAAACCAGGTTTCAATCTCCGTGTGGTTTGTGGTGAGAACATCATCGTGGCAGAGGGAGAGGAGAATATTGATTTCAGCAATATCATTAGTATGAATGAGAGTTCTGCTTATTTATGGCAGAATATCCAGGGCAAGGAGTTTACTCATGAAGACTTGGTCGGTCTGCTGACTCAGGAGTATGAGGTGGATGAGGCTACGGCGTTGAAAGACGTGAAGGCTCTTACCGAATTATGGTTGCAGGCTGGAATTATTGAAGCATAAATCAAGCGCTTCTGCTTCGGTTTAGTTTTGGGATTGTAAATCGAGCGTTTGTGCTTTGATAGAAGTTCAGGTTTTGAAGCATAAAGGCTTAGAATTATAAATAATAAAAAAGCGGGATTATCTTTTGGAAACTGAAGATAACCCCGCTTTTTATTCTAACATATTCTGCGTATCCACATATTTCTATATGTATCTCATATTCAATAATAGATTCTGCATATATCTCATATTCTCCCTATTCTCTATATTCTTCGTATTCTCTATATCCTACATCGGTCCAAGAATCGGAATCCAGATTCTTCTGTAAGCGGCAAGAAGATATCTGCGGATAGGGAAGAGGTGCATCCAGAGAGCCGAATAAATTTTCCACTTTTTGCTGTCTGTTCTGTCCAGCTTCTTTCTGCCCTTGCGGTAAAATCCAATCACGGATGCTTTCACGTCTTCTATTCTGCATTTTTCTATGCCTAAGTTTCCGTCTCCTCGCAGTATTACTTCCTGGTTCTGAATCTTGATGATGCGATGAAGCACGTAATGCCTGTAGTCGATTTCTGCCAGTACCGCATCGCCCACTTTGATGTCTTTAGCCTTGGTCAGCAAGGCCTTGTCTCTATTGTCTTCCAGGAACGGACGCATGGAGTAACCGCGCAGCAGCAGGGTTACGGTATGACCTTCTTCCAGCAGTTTTACGATTTCTGGGAGAAGTTGGGCGTTGGCAAACTGTATTTCTACAGTCTTTATGGAATGATTCTCTTGCATCGTTTTTTTATTATTTTTTTGTCACGCGGATTTTCCTTCACCTTCTTTGATGGCAATCGCCTGATTACAAACTTCGGCAGCCTCCCGGTTGGGCAGGCAATGGAGAGTGTAGATGTTGGAGGTCTCCACCAGTCGGGTAATCGTATTGCAGAGGTCGTTGAAAATATCCTGATCCCATTTCATGCTCGAACAGGAGGGCAGGAGAGAGGCGAAGGCTTCGATAGGCGAAAGGCGCTCCACCCAGTTGGAACTGGCGCGGTCGATGCGTGTGATGGCTCCCAACTTGGCTTTCACGTTGCGATAGCAAGGGGTTTTGCCGCTCCACGGACTGCCGTAGATGTAAGGCTCTCCGTCGATGAATCTTATGATAGGATTGTCGTCGTTCATGAGGTCGCATCCCTTCAGATATCTCAGCCACATGCTTACCTGTGTACTCTTTCCGGTTCCGCTTTTGGCGATGAATGCGTATCCGTATCCGTTCTGTCTTACCAGAGATGCGTGGATGAGGAGAGTCTGCAGTCTGCTGCCGGCAAAGGCGAAGATGAGCATCAGGGCGTTGTTCAGTCCGAAGCAACGCATGTTGTAGTTGCCGTTCAGGGCGCATCGGCAGTCGCTGAAGTCCTTGTTGGTTTGCAGCAGGCAGCAGCTGGCCCCGTTGATGTCCTTGATGATATACTGGTAGCCTCCGTTGTCGAGTCTATCCACGATGGTATCTCCGTTTCCCGTGTCGAAAGCCCTGATTCTCTTGCGCTTATCCTTGGGGTAGGGTTTGAGGGAATCATCTACAAGCAGACTAAAAAAAAGATGACCCTCCAAAGTGTTGACTCTGAAGGGTTCGAATGAGGTCAGGAGTCGCATGCTGTTGAATGGAGACTCTGCAAAACAGATTCTCACGTTCAACTCTGCGATATTAAAATCATGTGATTCTATCATTTGTTCTTGCGTTGCTTTTTCAGGGCTTTCTTAGCCTTCACTTTCTTTACAGGTTCCTCTATTTCCATAGCTTCATCCATAGGAGCTACAGACTGGAACTGGAATTGCTCCCTGGTCAGTTTTTTGATCTGGAAAGGAGGCAGTTCGCTCTTCTGCTTCTGGTTGTTTTTCTTCTTCTGGTTGTGCGCATAGCGTGAGTAGAGCTTGTTCCACGCTTTCTCCAGTTTCTTCGGGTCGGTATTATATTCCACCATGCATGTGCGGTGCTGCTCTCCGATGTTTGCCAGATAGTCGCGCAACTGGTATGAGTAGTTCTCTCGGCTTACCAGGAAATGATGCTTGCTGGTAAACCATACAGAGTCTAACTCCTGAATGTCTGTGATATAGACTGTGGAGTCGTTGAAAGAAGAAGCAAATCCAAAGACGTATGCTTTTCTCATCTCGTTTTTAGCCTGTGCTGCAAGCGAGATGAGGAGTGTAGCTGCAATAGCTGTGAGTCCGATTTTTGATAATTTCATTTCTATTCTTAAGTTATTTGATAGCCTACTGACCTTCTTTCTGGATAGCCTACAGACTATCTTTCTGATAGCCTACTGCCCCAGATAGGTCTTCAGCAGTTTATTCTTCGTGTTGTGTCGGAGTCTGCGTATGGCTTTCTCCTTGATCTGGCGCACTCTCTCACGGGTGAGATTGTATTTTTCGCCTATTTCCTCGAGCGTCATTTCAGGTGACCCGATGCCGAAGAAGGCCCTTACCACCTTTTGCTCTCTATCGTTGAGCAGTTCGATAGCTCTGTCGATTTCTTTGCGTAGCGATTCCTGTACGAGTGCCTTGTCAGCCATCGGCATATCGTTGTCGGCAAGTACGTCCAGCAGACTGTTGTCCTCTCCATCCACGAAAGGAGCATCCATGCTCACGTGTCGGTTGTTGGCCTTCATGGCTTCCTCGATTTTGTCTTCAGGTAAGTCTATGCGGTCGGCAATCTCATTTACGCTTGGACGGCGCTCGTGTTCCTGCTCAAACTTGTTGAACTCACGGTTTATCTTGTTGACGCTTCCCACCTGATTGAGTGGCAGGCGCACGATTCTACTCTGCTCAGCGATGGCTTGCAGAATGCTCTGGCGAATCCACCAAACAGCGTATGAGATGAATTTGAATCCACGTGTTTCATCGAATTTCTCTGCTGCTTTGATGAGTCCAACATTTCCCTCATTAATGAGGTCGGGGAGGCTGAGTCCCTGATTCTGATATTGCTTTGCCACGGAGACAACGAAGCGTAAGTTTGCTCTTGTTAATCTCTCTAAGGCTCGGCGATCACCTTTCTTGATTTTCTGTGCCAATTCCACTTCTTCATCTACCGAGAGTAGTTCTTCATGTCCTATCTCCTGCAGATATTTGTCGAGTGACGCACTTTCACGATTAGTGATTGATTTTGAAATTTTTAGTTGTCTCATGGTAGCCTTATTTTTTAAAGTTCTGCAAAAATACACTTTTTGTTCGAATTGACAAAAAAAATAGCAAAAAAAATAGCAGATATTTAAAAAAATACCTGCTATTTTGTCGTTTTTTATATTTTCAAAACCTTATTCTGACGCCTAATTGGAGAATTTTTCTGACTAAATGCTTGTTGGAGCTTAAGTTAACTAATTCTCCTTTCGGGGCGACTGGTTTAGTCTTTCTGCAGAGGAACTGCGAAGTAAGCCTTCTTGCCTGTAGGCCACATACCCTGGATGTAGAGCACAGGGTCCTTGCTGGTAGAAGCGCTCTTGACGGCTTTCTGCAGGTCGTCGAGAGAAGTGATATTGCTGTCGTTGATCTTCTGGATGATGAATCCGCGAGAGATTCCGGCTTCCTTCAAGGCTCCGCTGTTCACCTTCATCACCTCTACACCATACTTGATGTTGAGCTGCTCCTTCTGTGAAGTGGTAATCTGGCGGAAGTTGCCACCCAGCACATCGAGGTCGGCTGACTTGATGACAGAGGTTGTGCCCTGAGCATTCTTCAGCGTGATGGTCTTGGTGATAGCCTTCTTGTTGCGCAGATAGGTGATGGTCATCTTGTCGCCAGGGCGCTTGCCGTTGAGCAATTCCTGGAGTTCAGCCATCTTGGTCACCTTCTTGCCGTCCACCTTGGTGATTACGTCACCTTCCTTCAGGTCGGCAGCAGCACCATTTCCGTCTTCATCCACCTTGGCGATGTAAACACCCTCGTTGGTTCCGAGGTTCACTTCCTTGCCGTTCTCCTTCTGGTTGTTGATATAGTTGAGCACGTCAGAACCCTGTATGCTGAGCATTACGCGCTGTACGCTTCCATATTTCTTGATGTCATCTACCACCTTGTTCATGATGGATGTAGGGATGGCGAAACCATATCCTGCGTAAGAACCGGTCTGTGAGTAGAGCATGGCGTTGATACCTACGAGTTCGCCCTGGGTGTTGACGAGTGCGCCACCAGAGTTGCCTGCGTTGATGGCAGCATCAGTCTGGATGAAGCTCTCTACGCCGTTGGCTCCGAGTGTACGTGCCTTGGCAGAGATGATACCGGCAGTCACGGTATTGTTGAGACCGAATGGGTTGCCTACTGCGATGACCCATTCTCCGACTCTTACCTTGTCGCTATCTGCGATAGGGAGGGTAGGCAGGTTCTTGCCGTCCACCTTGATGAGTGCGAGGTCGGTAGTCTTGTCGGTACCGATGATGCGGGCTGAGTATTCGCGGTTGTCGTTGAGTGTGACGGTCAGTTCGTCAGCACCTTCCACCACGTGGTTGTTGGTCACGATATATCCGTCGCTACTGATGATGACTCCCGAACCTGTAGCTTCTTTCTTAGGGGTCTGCACTCTCTGCTTGCGTGTGCCGCCGTTGCCAGGGTTTCCGAAGAAGCCGAATGGGTCGAAGAATCCTCCGAATGGATCGTCCTGCACGTCAACCGTTGTCGTCTTGGAGTTCTGTACGTATTTGATGTGAACTACAGCTGGCAGAGCTTTTTCTGCTGCATAAGTGAGATCTACTGGTTGTCCAGCTGGAGCTGAAGTTGTAGCTGGAGCTGCGTTTACTTTCATGAATGCACCGGCTGAGAATGCGAGTGAACCTACGCACAACAGAGCCATCACGTAATTTGTTACCTTTTTCATGTCTATTGCTTTTAATTATTACTTTTCTTTTTTATTACTCTAATTGGTTTGCGGCAGCCTCGTTTTTTTTCAGAAGTCCTTGCGAGGGGATTCTTGATTTCAGAACCTCTGCTTTGGTTTTCTTGTTCCCGGAACTCCTTGTGAGGGGATTCTTGATTTCAGGCAGATTTGACTGTCTTGGAAAAACGGTTGCTTCGTCTAACCGGTTGCAAATATAGGAGCAAAAAATGAGAAAGCAATCATTCCGTCTTGTTTTTTATCCCGTTTTAACATTTGAATTTAACACTTTAACGGCTCTTAAATTTGAAAAGCCCTAAATTTACAAATCTTATATACTTTGTAAGAAAAAGTTAGTTGTAAATATGCAACTAAAAAAGATAAATAGTTAAATGTATGTTAAGCTAAGGATGCTTCTTTTGTTGATTTTAAGGCAATTTTTTGCTGATTATATGGCACATTTGTGCCGTTGTCAGGCAGGTTAATGCCGTTATTATGGCAAGTACTTGTGCTTTTTTCTACATTCCGGGCATTCTCCCTTGATGACAAAGGAAACGGAGTGGGGATAGAATCCTGCTGGTAATTCGAAGCTTGGGATGTGGATGTCTTCCATGCAGAAGGAGCGTTGGCAAGCCTCGCAGTAGAAGTGGATATGACCGTCATGATGGTCGCATTTTCCTTCTTCCTCGCAGAGTTCGTAGTTGAGAATACCTCGTCCGTCTTCGAAGGCGTGCACCACGTCGTGTTCGAGGAAGAGGGTGAGCACTCTGAAGATGCTGGATTTGTCCATGGTCAGCATCTTGTGTTCCAGACTGCTGAGGCTCTGGGGGTGTTGCTCGCTCGCTAAAGTCTTGAGAACGAGGATGCGGTTGGCTGTAGGTTTGATTCCCTTAGCTTCTAACTTGCTGATAATATCTTGCTGCTCCATTTTCTTTTATATTCTAATTTAAAAGTGTACCACTTTAAAGTTGCTTGCAAAGGTATGATTAAATAATGAAATGACCAAATAAAAAGTATAAAATCGGGGAGAATCATCTGTGTAGATCTGTTTTTTTAGTCACGCAGATTTCGCAGATGCGACCTGTCCGGTCGTTGCAGATACCCCCTGAGACTGGAAAAAGTCCCACAGATTTCACAGATTTACACAGATTTTTTCATCGGAGTTTTTTGTCCCACAGATTTCACAGATATACACAGATATTTATTGGGACGTTTTTTAAGTCACGCAGATTTCGCAGATGACGCAGATTTTTTCTCATGGGATTTTTTTATTCATCGGACGACACGGAATTTATTCGGAGGTTTCTTGCTGCGGCGATTACTCACGGATTTTCGCAGATGCGACCTGTCCGGTCGTTGCAGATACCCCCTGAGGTTGGAAAAAGTCCCACAGATTTCACAGATATACACAGATATTTATTGGGACGTTTTTTAAGTCACGCAGATTTCGCAGATGACGCAGATTTTTTCTCATGGGATTTTTTTATTCATCGGACGACACGGAATTTATTCGGAGGTTTCTTGCTGCGGCGATTACTCACGGATTTTCGCAGAGGCGACCTGTCTGGTCGTTGCAGATACCCCCTGAGGTTGGACAAAGCGATTCACCAGAGATTCCATAGAAAATCTGTGTATATCTGTGAAATCTGTGGGCCAAAACCCTCCCACGAAGAAAAATCTGCGTCATCAGCGAAATCTGCGTGACCAAAACAACAGGAGCATATATCGGGCGCGAGCCATTGGCCAGCGGCCAAAGTTCTGCGAAAATCCGTGAGTAATCCGGCAAGCAAGAATGCCTTCCGATTCATCCGTGAAATCCGATGAAGAAAAATCATGATGAAGAAAATCTGTGTATATCTGTGAAATCTGTGGGACAAAATCCTCCCACGAAGAAAAATCTGCGAGAAGAAAAACTCAGCGGAGAAAAAATAAAAAAGCGTACAAGCTTTAAAGACTTGCACGCTTCTTCCATATATTACAAACGTAATTACTTTCTTTATCAAATGAATGCCCGCTTGAAGAAGTAACTTCATTTCTGAAGTTAGCTTATAGAAGCAGCATTCTTTTCATTCAGGACGCTTGCTTAAAGAAGCATCCTTTCCGTAGGTTCTGATGCACCAGAGGTACCCCCCCTTAAGCGCAAGAGCAACCACGACCTTTACTCAATGCCTCGCCATACATTTCCATGGCGTTCATGTAGTTCTCAAGGAAAGCTTTGAAAGCCTTCTTGATGTTTTCGAAAATTGTCTTCATACTTGTTATCCTTTAATTAATTAATACTGCAGGCTTCTTTCAGCCTGAATCTTTTTACCACTCATGGAACAGGTAATTACTTACCCATTTCCATTTTGTCGTTTACATTTACAGCTTTAGCAATCATGACTGCTACTACTGCGAGAATCATTACTGTTGTCATCATAATCATTTTCATTTTGCGGAGTCTCCATTTGAGGCTCCAGTTTAACATTATCCTTTTATAATCTCACCTTTTTCGAGTGCAAAGGTAATGCCTATTTTTTGAAAATCTGTCACAATGGCATGACAAAATGATGATACGAGGACTTTTTTTGACTCATGTCAACCAAATCATTTTTCGGCTTGATGTAGGTCAACAGAAAATGAGAAATGAGAAATTAGAAATCCTATAACTCTTTAGCACCTATTCCATGAGAGACTGCAGCAATCCCTGACAGGCATCCTCCAGGAGAGTGATGACCAGTTCAAAGTCGCTATAGTCGCCATAGTATGGATCGGGAACGGTCGTATATTGGCGATGATGGGTCAGAAAATCAGCCATGCAAACCACCTTGTCCTTATCCGCCTGACAGGAAGCCATGGACGTGATGGCACGGTAATTGTCGTTGTCCATCACCACGATGGTGTCGAAGCGGTCGAAGTCTGATTTCTTAAACTGGCGGGCGTGACTGTTGAAATCATAACCGTGCTCCGCGCCACATTTTCTCATACGGCTGTCGGGCAATTGTCCTACGTGCCAGTTGCCGATACCGGCAGAATCGATTTCAAACTCGTCGCTCAGTCCCGCTTTCTCTACGAGACTCTTCATGATGCCTTCACCCGCAGGGGAGCGGCAGATATTGCCGAGGCAAATAAATAATACTGTATGTTTACCTTTCTTTATCATTTTGGAGTTTTAATGTTTCTTTTCCGTCTGCAAAGTTAGTATAATACTTTGATATGAGCAAAGTTTTTTTACCAATTTCTTTGTTTTTTCTGAAAAAGTGCTTATCTTTGCAATTGAAACATGATTTTGTTTCGAAAACATGATTTTAATTCAAATTTTATAGCATGACAATAACGCTTAGCATTTTAATCATTACGGTTGCCATGTTTATTTGGGGCAGAGTGAGGGCCGACATCGTAGCTCTTACCGCTCTGGCAGCACTACTCGTATTTGGAATTCTTACTCCTTCAGAAGCCCTGGCAGGTTTCTCGTCGCCCATCGTCGTCATGATGATAGGTCTTTTCGTGGTGGGTGGAGCCATCATGCAGACGGGACTTGCCAAGCTCACGGGCAATAAGCTCATGGCCCTTTCGCGCGGCAACGAAACCATTACCTTCCTGCTCGTGATGCTCGTCACCTCCTTCATCGGAGCCTTCGTGAGCAATACCGGAACCGTGGCGCTCATGATGCCTATCATCGTGAGCTTAGCGGCAGCATCGGGCATGCAGTCGAGCCGTTTCCTCATGCCCCTTGCCTTTGCGGGCAGTCTCGGAGGAATGCTCACCCTCATCGGAACGCCGCCCAACCTGGTCATCGACGAGGTGCTCACGGAAGCCGGTTATCAGCCGCTCGCTTTCTTCTCCTTCTTCCCCGTGGGTCTCATCGTCATCGCCATCGGCATCATCGTGCTCATGCCCCTCAGCAAGATTTTCCTCAGCAAGAAGCAGAACGGAAAGAAGAAGGACAAGGCGAAATCGCTCGACGACCTGGTGGACGAATACCAGCTGCTCGACAATCTGCATCGCTACATCGTGCCCAGCAAGCGCTATGGGGCGGCAGATGAAAATGGCGGGGTGATGGACATCGTGGGCAAGACGCTCAAGGACCTCAGCATACAGAAGAAATACGGGGTGAGCATCATCGAAATCAGAAACGAGAAGAAGTCGAAACTCGGACTCGTGAAGGATGTCAACCAGAACATGGCGAAGAGCAGCAGCACGATTTCCGTACACGATATCCTCTATATTCTGGGCGATGAGGAGAAGATAGAAAAGTTTGCCTACGACTATGGATTGAGAAAGATGAAGGACGTGAAAATCGACTTCTATGACCTCGGACTCACGGAGATAGTCGTGATGCCTACCTCCAATTTTGCAGGCCTGCGCATCGGAGAAGCCAATCTGCGTAAGCGCTTCGGTATCAACGTGTTGGGTGTGAAGCGGGGAGAGGAATATATCACGGATAATCTGATAGCTGCCAAACTGCATGTGGGCGATATGCTCCTGGTGCAGGGCGAGTGGACCAATCTGGCTCATCTCACTTCGGATACTTCCAACTGGGTGGTGCTCGACCAGCCTGAGAAGACTGCCGACAAGGTGCTGCTCGACTATAAGGCTCCTGTGGCTGCAGCCATCATGCTGCTCATGGTGGCGATGATGGTGTTTGATTTCATCCCTGTGGCTCCGGTTACGGCGGTCATCATAGCCGGTCTGCTCACGGTCTTTGCAGGCTGTTTCCGTAATGTGGAGGCGGCTTACAAAACCATCAACTGGGAGAGTATCGTGCTGATAGCGGCGATGATGCCGATGTCCACGGCGCTGGAGAAGACGGGAGCCTCGGCGCTGGTTTCGCAGACATTAGTGGCCAGTTTAGGGGCGCTGGGACCTACGGCTCTCTTGGCAGGCATCTATTTCACCACCTCTCTGATGACGATGTTTATCAGCAATACCGCCACGGCCGTGCTGATGGCTCCTATCGCCTTAGTGGCAGCCCAGCAGGTGGGTGTGAGTCCTTATTCCTTCCTCTTTGCGGTCACCTTGGGAGCCAGCATGTGCTTCGCCTCTCCATTCTCCACGCCGCCTAATGCGCTGGTGATGAAGGCGGGTGGCTACTCGTTTATGGACTATGTGAAGGTGGGTCTGCCTCTGCAGATTATCATCGGCTTGGTGATGACTTTCGTCCTGCCGCTGCTGTTTCCTTATTAACTGGATATACTTTGAAATAGAACTGGAATATGAATAAGATTACGATGTTGGGAACGGGCAACGCTACGGTTACCCAGATTTATAATACCTGTTTTGTGCTGGCTACTGATACCACCCGTCTGCTGGTGGATGCGGGTGGTGGAAATGGCATTCTCTCGCAACTGAAGAAGGTGGATTTCCCGATTTCCGAGGTGCATCATCTCTTCGTCACTCATGCCCATACCGACCATGTGTTAGGTGTCATCTGGGTGATTCGCATGGTGGCCCAATGCAAGGGATATGAGGGACAGTTGCACGTCTATGGTCATGACAAGGTGATGAGGGTGATACGCACGATCATCGACATGATATTGGCTAAGAAGCAGTTGCAGAAGGTGGAGGAACGTGTGGTGTTTCATCTGCTTGAGGATGGCGATGCGTTCGAAGTGGGGGATATGAAGTTGACCTGCTTTGACATTCATTCTACCAAGGAAAAGCAGTTTGGTTTCCGGGCGGAATTGCCGGTGGAAGGTGTGGGTTCTGATGGCTCTCGGGAGGTGGAAAGCAAACCTATGGTATTGGCTTGTCTGGGTGATGAGCCTTACAATCCGCTCAACCGCAGTTATATCGAGGGGGTAGACTGGATGATGTGTGAGGCTTTCTGTCTGTATGCCGACCGGGATACGTTCAAGCCTTACGAAAAGTGTCATAGTACGGCGCTGGATGCGGGCAAGTTGGCGGCTGAGTTGGGCGTGAAGAATCTCATTCTTTATCATACGGAGGAGAAGACGCTTGCCTCTCGCAAGGAGAAATATTCCCTGGAGGCTGCTGAGTTTTTCAAGGGCAGGATTGTGGTGCCTGATGACTTGGAGGTAATCGAGTTATAGATTTTTCTTTGTGTGAGGGTTTTGTCCCACAGATTTCACAGATTTACACAGATTCTGGACTTGTTCGGCCTTTGGAAAAAAGCACGCGATTTCGCAGATGACGCAGTTTTTTTGTTTGGATATTTGGGGAATTTTCCTTTCGATTATGGCAAGAATGAATCTGTGTAAATCTGTGGAATCTGTGGGACTTTTGAATTAATGGGGTTATTCAACAGAATCCGGTAGGAAAATCTCGGTTACTTCCCACTCTCCGAAATCTATCATGGCGTTGAAGAGACTCACTTTTTCTGCCTTTTTTAATACGCTTCTCCCTGCTCTATTTCTTCCTGCGTAATGCGCTTGCGGTCGATGGTGCGCCAGGCAAAGACGATGTAGGCGAGCACGAACGGGATGAGGAGGGAAACTATCGCCATGGTGCGGAGCGTGAACTCGCTGCTGCAGCTGTTGGCGAGGGTGAGCGAACTCTGAAGGTCGATGTTGGATGGATAGTAGGCGGTATTGTTCCAGCCGGCTATCAGCAGCAGAACCAGCACGGTGAGCACGGTTCCGATGCCCGTAAACCAGATTCCCTTTCTATACTGCACGCTCCTCGATGACTTGAAAATGCCGAAAAGAACGAGTACTACACCTATTAATAATATTACAAGCAAGATTGGCATCTCCAGAAGATTGTGAAGATACTTCATGCTCTCAATCGTAATGCCGGAAGAAGAAGTGCTGAATCCGTCCTTTACCAGCAATCTGATGAGGAATGGCAGGAAGAACAATAGGAAGAGCAGGGCATTCCATGGCAACTGGCGGGTGCAGCGCTCCTGAATCTGCTGGTGCTCGATGTTGTTCTTGATGTAGAGTATGCCCAGGATGCGGGCTAATATCAGTACGGCAAGTCCCAGCACCACATTCCATGGGTCGAGCAGGGCATCAAGACCATGACTGGCGTTTGCCCAACGGCTGATAACGGGTTGCAGACTGTTGGTAATATTACCCTTATCTATCAGAAAATTGCTGCCGTTGAAGAAGGTGGCTACGGCTCCGCCAAGAAGCAGAGGCCCCACGATGCCGTTGATGATGAGGCAGATTTGAAAGGTCTTTGGTCCAAGAAAATTACCTATCTTGTTCTGGAATTCATAGCTCACGGCTTGAATCACAAACGAGAACAGGATGATCATCCACAGCCAGTAGGCTCCGCCGAAACTGGTGCTGTAGAACAATGGGAACGAGGCAAAGAAGGCTCCGCCGAAGGTGACGAGCGTGGTGAAGGTGAACTCCCACTTTCGCCCCGTAGAGTTGATGATGAGGCGACGCTCTTCTTCTGTTTTTCCTAAACAGAAAATCAAGGTGTTGGCTCCCTGTACAAACATGAGAAACACCAGCAGGGCTCCTAATAATGATACGAGGAACCACCAGTATGATTGCAAAAATTCGTATGTCATAATACTTTCGGGTTTTGTTGTTTACTGAAAAACTATCCTATGATTCTTTTCGAAATCTTTCTGAAAAACATTGATTATCAGAGAGATTATTCATATTCCGGTCCTTTCTTGATCTGCTTCACCAGGATGCTGATTTCTACGGCGAGCATGGTGGTGAAGAGTGCCAGGAAGATGAAGAAAGTAGTGACCACGCTGCCTGCCTCGATGTCGGAGATGGCGGCGCTTACTGGCAGCAGGTCTTGGATGGTCCAAGGCTGGCGACCGATTTCTGCTACTATCCAGCCCGATTCTGAGGCGATGTAAGCCAGTGGAATCATGATGATGGCGGAAATGAGGAACCATCGGTATTGGGCGATTTCCTTCTTATAGACCAAGAATAGGCTGAGGGCGAAGAAGAGGATGAGCAGGCAGCCTACTCCCACCATCAGGCGGAAGGCGTAGAAGCAGATTGGGATGCTCGGCACCAGTTCCTTGGCATCCTTGATGTAACCATATCCGAAGTATTTCATATTTTCCTTTAAGATAGGAAGCTGGTCTTGCGCCTTGGTTTCGCGATAGGTTTTCAGGGCAACAATCGCCTTCTTGCCCCGGGCTATCTTTTCCTGCACGGATGGTTCCCGGGTACCATCCTCGTGGGTGTAACCCTTGAGAATATCGTTTACGCCTGGCACGTAGCCATCGGCTGTGCGGGTGGCTAAGAACGAGAGCATGTTGGGGATGGCGATGCGCATGGCTGGCTCCTGCTCGTTTTCGTAATCGGGCTGCTGGAATGGGTGAACGGCTGCTATCGCCGTAAGGCTCTCGCCCTTGCCACCATTATATAATGCTTCCATCGCAGCCAGTTTCATTGGCTGCACCTGTGCCACCCGATAGGCGGAATTGTCGCCGGTCATCGCAGCCAGCAGGGTGGCGATGAGTCCTACTCCGGCACCCATCTTGATGCTCGCCTTGGCAAGTTGGGTTTCTCTCTTTTTCAGGAGATACCAGCAGCTTACGGCTACCACGAAGGTGGCTCCGATGATCCAGGATGAGGTGACGGTATGGGTGAACTTGTTGATGGCGAATGGCGAGAGTGCCACATCCAGGAACGAGGTCATCTCGAAGCGCATGGTGTCGGGATTGAATTCCTGTCCCACCGGATATTGCATCCAGGCGTTGGCTACGAGAATCCACCAGGCAGAAATGGTGGCTCCAAGTCCCGTGAGCCAGGTGGAGGCAAGGTGGAAGCCCCGGCTCACCTTATCCCAGCCGAAGAACATTACGGCTACGAAGGTGCTCTCCATGAAGAATGCCAGGATGCCTTCGATGGCAAGGGGAGCGCCGAACACGTCGCCCACGAACCAGGAGTAGTTGCTCCAGTTGGTGCCGAATTCAAATTCCAGGATGATGCCTGTGGCAACACCCATGGCGAAGTTCACGCCAAAGAGTTTTTGCCAGAAACGGGTTACGTGCTTCCAGAATGGCTTGTTGGTGCGGTAGTAACATGTTTCGGCAATGCCCATGATTACTGCCAGTCCCAGGGTGAGCGGCACGAACAGCCAATGGTAGATGGCTGTGAGTGCGAATTGCGCCCTCGACCAGTCGATGGTGGCTGATGTAATGTCTAATAATAGATTTGTCATCATAGTTGAACGGTTTTAAAATTGTTATTATATCATGTTTTTGTATTTCTTCTGATAATATAGGATTGAAATTCAGAGTCTTATCTGTTCAGAATTTCCTTGGATACGAAGCCAGCCTTGTCTCCGTTTTTTGCATTACTGTTAATATAATTCGGAAAGAAGAGCTTGAGCACCAGGAAGATGATGGCAAGCTTGATGAGGATGATGGTCCAGAGCGTCTTGCCCAGGGTCATCGTCCTGAAGCCATCATAATAGAGATGGAATATTTGGGATAGAAGTCCTTGCTTCATCGGCTTTACATCTGTTGTCATCAGATTTTCATTCTTTTCCTTCTTCATACTTACTCCTTCTTTTAAAAATCTGCAGTAAATCTACAATAAAATGATGTAACTACCAAATATTTTCTTGAAAAAGTTACAAAAAGGTTATTTTTTGGTGTCTCATAAAGGGGTGTTTTAAAGAGAAAACTGTATCTTTGCATCAGAATTTATTATCTTTGCATTATCTAAGCATAAGAAAAGCATGATCTAAGCATAAGAAATTGCAGAAAATGATGCTTTAGAAAATGCATCTGAAAAATAGAATCATCTTAATCTGAATGAATCAGAAGATATTATGAACATAGAATCAATTAGAGAGTATTGCCTCTCGCTTCCCCTCGTAACCGAGGCTTTTCCTTTTGATGAGCGGACCTTGGTGTTTCGCATTTTGGGCAAGATCTTTGCTTGTGTAGATTTGGAGCGCCCGGAATGGGTTACGATGAAATGTAATGCCGATTATGCCCTCGAACTCCGGGAAGAGCATCCCGAAATAGAAGGCGCATGGCATTGGAACAAGAAGTACTGGAACCAGGTGAATCTCTACGGTGGGCTGGAAGATGATTTCATCCTGTCCCTGCTTCGCCACAGCTATTCCGAAGTGGTGAAGAAGCTCAAGAAACAGGTGCGGATGGAGCATCCGGAAATCATGGAAGTGGTGGAGTAGTTTCTACCACTCCACCTTATCATTCAGAATCACGCCGTCGGTTGCATCTTCGGCAGTAAAGGTTGCGCCCTTATACTGCACGCAGAGCATCACGAGTGGTTCTGTACCATTGTTGCGAACAGAGCGCTTGCCGGCTGGTGCTACTCTTACCGCGCTTCCCTCCTGAACAGGGAATACCTTGCCATCCACCTGGAACTCGCCCTTGCCGCTGAGGAAGAAATACAATTCCTCGTGGTTCTTGTGAGTATGGAGGAAGCCTGTCTCTGTGCCAGGAGCAAAGCTCTGGAATGAAAACTCGCCACCAGTAGCGTTCACGCTCTGACCTCCAAATACCTTTCCGGGAATCTTAATCTCAGGACCCAGCTCTAAGGTGTAATCCTTGATTTCACTCATCTTACCAAAATCTGTGGCTGTAAAGTTAGCAGCCTTTGCAATAGTCTTTGTTTCTTTCATCTTGTCTGTTATTTTTAATGTTTATATTTCTCTTTTTCTTTCTTTATTTCTCTTTTTTCTTTCACTTTATGTTATTTCCTGAACTTTCGCAAGTTTCGCCCCACACGCCCGAAAAGGGCAGAAGCCCGTACTTGAACCACATGCAAAAGTTCAGTTATTTCTTTTTGTGAATACTTCTGCTTTCAGCTTTCATTTCTGAATTGCGCTGCAAAGATACTGCGAAAAACTGGTTCCTGCAAGAGGGCACTTGGGGGTAAGATGGTTACCGGGAGGTAACTATTGCGTGGGAATGGGAGAAAGAAAAATGAAGCGTTAACTTAGATTAACTTGGTATGTTTGGTGTCTTTCCGGATATTAGTTACTTTTGTAGCCTATTGCAGATTATTATAGATTATTGCAGAATATTATAGTAGAATATAAGGAGATTGATTATGGCAAGAATGATAAAAGAAATGGTAGTGCAGGACTGTCCCATCCGTAACGTTCTGGCGCGCGTTTGCGACAAGTGGTCGCTACTGGTAATCTACACCCTGAAAAATCATCAGGATGGTCCCCTCCGGTTTAATGCCCTGCGTAAGCTGATTCCGGATATTTCGCAGAAAATGCTTACCAGCACGTTAAAATCGTTGGAGGCTGATGGCTACGTTACCCGCAAGGCTTATGCCGAAGTGCCGCCAAGAGTGGAGTATTCTCTCACACCCCGTGCTGTAACCCTTATTCCTATTATGGATCATCTGATAGAATGGGCGCTGGATAATATGGCTGTGATTCTGAAGGATAGGGATAAGGCAGCAGGCTGATTTCCAAGATGAGTTTTCCTGAAGAATATTCCAAGATGAGATTTCCGGAAAATCATTCATTTTTTCTGTAGTTGGGGTAATGCGTGTTTGTGGGAATCTTCGTATCTTTGCACCCGGAAATCATGATCATCATATAATCATGATTATAATCATCATATAATCATAACTATAAGTATAAAAAATATGTATATTGAGAAAATAAAGTCGCCAGCTGACTTGAAGAAGCTGGATTTGAAGGAGCTGCAGGTGGTGGCTGATGAAACCAGACAGGCTGTGCTGAACCGTGTAAGCAAGCATGGCGGTCATGTGGGGCCGAACCTGGGATTCGTGGAGGCTACCGTGGCGCTTCACTACGTTTTTAATGCGCCAAAGGATAAGCTCGTGTTTGACGTAAGCCACCAATGTTATCCGCATAAGGTGCTCACCGGACGAGCTGCGGGATTCCTCGGCGATGTGGATGACATGAATGCCATTTCGGGTTATTCTTCTCCTGCCGAATGTCCGGAGTATGATAACTTTGAGGTGGGGCATACTTCTACTTCCGTGAGTCTTGCCACCGGTTTGCAGAAGGCGCGCGACATCAAGGGTACCGATGAGAACATCATCGCCATTATTGGCGACGGCTCCCTTTCTGGCGGCGAGGCTTTCGAGGGACTGGATGAGGCTTCGGAACTCGGTACGGGCATTATCATCGTGGTGAACGACAACGAAATGTCTATCGCCGAAAATCATGGCGGAATCTATAAGAATCTGCGTGCCTTGCGCCAGAGCAACGGTACCTGCGAGCACAACTGGTTCAAGGCATGGGGCTTTGAATACAAGTACCTGGAAGAGGGTAACGACATCGAAAAACTCATCCAGGTTTTCGAGAGCGTGAAGGATACGGATAAGCCTACCGTGGTTCACATTCACACAGAAAAAGGGCATGGATTTGCGCCAGCCGTAGCCAATAAGGAGGCTTGGCATTGGGGATTGCCTTTCAACCTGGAAGACGGTTCGCGACCAAGAAGGAATGCCGATGGAACCCTTCCGGAGGTTGCTCCAACAGAGGATTACGGTACATTATTCTCTGACTGGATGCTCAGCGAGATGAAGCAGGATAAGACCCTCATCGCCGTAACCGCCGGTACTCCTACCGCAGGCGGCTTTACTGCCGATAAGCGCCAACTGGCTGGCAAGCTGCACATCGATATGGGAATCGCCGAAGAGCAGGCAGTAGCCATGATTTCGGGAATGGCGAAGGGTGGACTGCATCCGGTATGGACCGTTTACAGCACCTTTATCCAGCGTACCTACGACCAGATAGCGCAAGACCTCTGCATCAATTCCAACCCAGCCGTAATCAACGTGGTAGGAGGCGGAGTGAACTCGATGAACGACATCACCCACATCTGCCTTTTCGATATTCCGATGCTCAGCAGCATTCCGGGGCTCATCTATCTGGCTCCAACCACCTGCGAGGAGTATTTCGCCATGCTCCGCTGGAGCATTCTGCAGGATAAGAAACCTATTGCCATCCGCGTGCCAAGCAATGGTGTGGTTCATACTTCTGAAACCGTTGATGCTGAGTATGGTTATGAGGCAAAGTACAAGGTGATGCACCAGGGCGAGAAGGTGGCAGTCATCGCCGCCGGTTCGTTCTATCAGAAGGGCGAGAATGTAGTCCGCCTGTTGGCTGATAAGGGTATCGATGCTACGCTCATCAATCCCCGTTATCTGAATGAGGTGGATGCCGAGACGCTGGATAGCCTGAAGGCAAACCATCAGTTGGTGGTAACCTTAGAGGATGGCTCGAAGGATGGCGGATTCGGAGAGCGCATCGCCTCTTACTATGGCACTTCAGAAATGAAGGTGATGGTGGGCGGCATCAGGAAGGGACTCTATGACAGATACGATGTGAAGAAGTTGCTTTCGGATAATCGCCTGCTCGATGAGCAGATTGTGGAAGACGTTTTGTCAGTAATTAATGTTTAGTAATTAATGATTGGTAATTAATTATTAATGATTAGTTATTAGTTAGTCGGCATAGTTAGTTTTTATTTAACGAGAAATCCAAGCCGGAGAATCATCTTCAGCTTGGATTTCTTCTGTTTTATCATCGAATGTTTGTCATCATCCCAGTCATTATCTCAATCATCATCATCATCGTCATCATCATCATCCCAATCTCTATCGTGCTTCCACTTCTTCTTGTCGTGCTTCCACTTTTTCTTGTCATGCTTCCACTTCTTGTCGTGCTTGTGATGCTTGCACGGCTTTCCTGGTCCATAAGTTTCATGGGTTCCGCCTGGCCATCCCGGTCTTCCGTAGTTGCACTCAGGGCGAGGGCGGCGCTTGTCGTGTCCCCAGTTATGCTTAGGATACTTGGTGTAAATATGGTGAACATACACATGATTCTGCCAGCCGATAGGACGATAGAAATAGTATGAGTTCTTGAATCTCTTCCATTGTCTGGCGGTCATCATGCGCTTGAGCTGCTTGTTGCGATAATGCCAGCCGTAGGCATCGATGTCGCGATAGCTTCGGATGCCGTCCAGATAGGTGAAGTTGATGTTCAGGAGATTGTTGCGCTGGGCGTTGCTCAATCCCAGTTCCACCACCATCTTATCTGTGATAAAACGGGCTTCAGCCTGAATATTTGTCAGTCTCTGAGCATTCATAGATGCAATCATCATCCATGCTGCAACCAATGTCATAATCATTCTTTTCATAACGATCTTCTCTTTAAAGGGTTATTACTGCATTTCTTTTTGTTCTCTTGATTGAAGAGGCTACTTGGTGCCGCTATCAACTTTTTGATGGTGCAAAGAAAGTGCAAACGTTCATCATGAGGCTTGTTTTCAAGATGTCTGATGCAACCTTTCTTTTATGTGGTGCAAAGATAGAGAGAATAGCTGAAAACAACAAAGGGAAAACCATAATCTGATGTATGATTTTCCCTAAAAGCATCGGGGAGATTCCCCGTAATAAGATTGTAGTATCTTTTATCTGCTAATTAAAATCCTTGTAACCCTTTTGACACATAATACCCCTACCTTTGCACCCGAATTCTGAATGGTATTGTCTCTATATGGGGAAATACGGATTAGAATATTCAAGTTTATTAGAATATTAATAATTATAGTCAGATAAAGAAAAAATGGAAAAGAAAGTTTCGGGTAAGCATGGCAATAGCAAAGGCTTTGCTATGATGAAAGGTAGAATGGCTACTGTAGTTTTGGCTTCGGCTTTATTGTTGGGCGGTGGCTTGACTGCTCAGGCGCAAAACGCAGCATTAACCACTTGTTCTCAGAGTGCAGCAACCGCAATTCCGCAGAATCCTAACTGGAAGGCGAATGCTGCCGAATGGCAGAAACTGAAGGGCGAAATCACCCTCTACATGACCAATGATATGGGGCGCAACGGCTACTACGACCAGAAGCCTATCGCAGAACTGATGGGCGAAATGGCGGGCACGGTAGATCCGGAATGCGTACTTGCCGTGGGCGACATCCACCATTTCAATGGCGTGACTTCTACCCAGGACCCTTTGTGGCTTACCAATTACGAATGGGTTTATTCTCATCCCGACCTGATGCTCAACTGGTTCCCGGTTTGTGGCAACCATGAGTATCGTGGTAATACCCAGGCTTTTATGGACTACGGCAAGGTAAGCCGCCGCTGGATGATGCCAGCCAAATATTACACCAAGGTGTTCGACCACAAAGGAACCACCGTGCGCGTCATCTTCCTCGATACAACACCCCTTATTGATTCTTACCGCAAGAATGCGGAAATCTATCCTGATGCCTGCAAGCAGGATGCTGAGGCTCAGTTCTCCTGGCTCGACGAAACCCTGAAGAATGCCAAGGAAGACTGGGTCATCGTGGTAGGCCATCATCCTATCTATGCCTACACCACGAAGAAGGAGAGCGAGCGTCTCGACATGCAGAAGTGCCTTCTGCCTATCCTCCATAAATATAATAATGTGGCGATTTATGCCTGCGGTCACATCCACAACTTCCAGCACATCCAGAAGAAGGGCGATAACATCGACTACGTAGTCAATTCCTCTTCTTCTCTGGCTCGCCCTGTGAAGCCTATCGATGGCACCGTGTTCTGCAGTCCAGCCGACGGATTCTCTGTATTTACCGTAGATAAGAAGCAGCTCAGAATGGCGATGATTGACAAGGATGGAAAAATCATACACACGGTTTTAAAAGTAAAAAGGTAAAAAAGTAAAAAGGTAAAAAGGCTTTTAAAGGTAAAAAAGTAAAAGAAGCTTTTTTGCGAAAAGAAACGAATGAAGAATCAATAGCGATATAGATGAAAAGATTTTTAATGAGTGCGGCGCTTCTTGCCGCTGCGACTTCCGCCATTCAAGCACATACGCTGGATGGTATTGTCAAGGATAACAAGACGGGCGAACCCCTCATCGGAACCGTAATCCGAGTGAAGGAGTTGCCCAACGTGAGTACCACCACCGGACTTGATGGTACTTTCACCCTGCATGAACTGCCTGATAAGGGCAAGGTGACCCTCATCGTTTCATACATGGCCTACAAGACCCGTGAAATGGTGGTAGATGTGGCTAAAGACTTTTCCAAGGATGGAAAAGTGGGAAAGGATGGACACCTGACCATCGCCATGGATGAAGACCTGAAGCAGTTGGGCGAAGTGGTGGTTACCGGTCATCGCGAATACAGAAGCGACCGTAGTGCCGTGGAGACCGTGAAAAATGCGGGTAACGTGCTCAACGTGATGAGCCAGCAGAGCATCCAACTCTCTCCTGACGTCAATGTGGCGAGCGTGCTCCAGCGTGTTTCTGGCGTCACCATGGAGCGTGATGCTTCCGGAGAGGCTTCTTACGCCATCCTCCGTGGTATGGATAAGCGATACAACTACACCCTGGTCAACGGCGTGAAGATTCCAAGTCCGGACGACAAGAACCGTTATATCCCATTAAATATCTTCCCAAGCGACCTGATGGACCGCCTCGTGGTATCCAAGTCTCTGACTGCTGATATGGAAGGCGATGCAGCCGGCGGCGTGGTGGACATGGTGATGAAGGATGCTCCTTCCCGTTTCCAGATTCAGGCAAATGCTGCCATCGGAGCGAGTGATTATTTCTGGAAAGAGGGTAGAGATTATCTTACCAGCAACCGTTCCGACTATACCAAGAAGGCGCCTTACGAGGCTTTCGGAAAAGACTATAAGGCACAGATGAGCGATTTCAAAAATGGTCCTGTACAGTTGAAGCGCCATTCCGCTCCTGCTCCCAACTTCATCGGAGGTTTGAGCATCGGCAACCGATTCTGGGGCGATCGCCTGGGTGTGATGCTTGCCGGAAGCGTTCAGAATACTTTCCGTGGTACCGAGCGCACCTATAATTCCGTGAAGATGGCTTCGGGTGAGCAGGCGATGTATATCTCCAATCTGCATCATCGCTTCTACAGCATCCACGACCTTACCACGGGTGTTCATGCCAAGTTCGACTTGACTCTGCCTGGACATAAGTTGGAATGGTATAATATGTATGTGCGCACCAATTCCAAGGGCATCAGATACAATAGCGGCATCAATACCGAATACATCGGAGCCGACAGCTATACCCAGGATGATGAGGTGCGCTCTCTCTCAACTACTCAGAGTATATTCGCCTCCAACCTGAAGGGTACGCATCATCTTACCAAGGATTTTACCCTCGATTGGTCGGGCGTGTTCTCTCAGGCAAAGGAAGAAGATCCGGACAGAACCTATGTCTCTCTGACGAATACCGTGAGCAGGACTGCCGAGAATGGCGGCGATGCCGTTGCGGGTTCTATCTGGGACGATAACAAGAACATTACCAAGACCCTGCCTAAGAGTGCCGAGCGCCGATTCCAGCACAACAAGGATACCGACAGGGCGGCTTACATCAACCTCTCTTACGATACCCATTTCTCCAACTCTGTGGAGGCGCTCTGGAAGGCGGGTGCGCAGTATCGCAGAAAAGAGCGTAGCAACAGATATTATTCCTACATCTTCAATCCAGCCGACATCTCGCAGACTTTGGACGGCAACGGATTAGACCAGTATGATAACATCGATTGGGTTTGCAAGACTCCTTATTCTCAGGCTTCGCAGCTCAACTATGATTCCAAGGAGCACATCGGCGGCGCTTACGCTATGGTAACCCTGAAGAGTGAACTGGGCGAACTGAATGCCGGTTTCCGTGCAGAGCACACCAACCAGATTTACACCATGCTCCAGCACTTCCGCAATATGGGACAGGTGGGCGAGCAGAGCTACTGGGATTATCTGCCATCGGCATCCATCAAGTGGACGCCAACCAAGAAGATGAACGTGCGTCTCTCTTACTATCGCTCCATCAACCGTCCGGGCTTCTACGAGATTGTGCCTTATCAGTTAATGGGCGAGGAGTATCAGGAGAAGGGTAATCCAAACCTGAAGCGTGCCCGCATCGACAATATCGACCTGCGCTGGGAGTGGTTCCCAAGCAAGACCGAGCAGATCTTGGCAGGCGTGTTCTATAAGTATCTGAAGGACCCTATCGAGCAGGTGTTCGTAACATCGGATGGAAAGATTGGTGCCGGAACCGATGCCTACTATACGCCGGATAACCTTGGTAATGCCAAGAATATGGGATTTGAGATTGACGTGATCAAGTACATCCGCCACTTCGGAGTGAAGGCGAACTATACCTACACCCATTCTGAAATCACCACCTCCAAGCGTGAGTATCAGGAGGGAAGTGCCGAGTATAAGACAGGCGTAACCCAGACCCGTCCGCTGGTCAATCAGGCTCCTCATACCGCCAATATCTCCTTATTATATAAGGATACGGAGAATGGCTGGAATGCGCAGTTGGCCTCTTCCTTCACAGGTACCAAGCTTGCCCTGGTTTCTCCTTTCAAGGATGCTGACCAATGGGATAAGGCGATGTTCGGTCTCGACCTGAGTGCAGAAAAGCAATTCAAGAACGGCTTCTCCGTCTTCTTCAAGGCTAACAATTTGCTCGATGCCAAGCGCGAGAGATACTTGAAGACCGTGAACAAGAGCAACTTAGAGTATGAGGGGCAGAAGAGCGATAAGACTATCGTGGGTACTTATAAGTACGGTAGAACCTTCCTGCTGGGAGTAAGATACAAGTTATAAAAGGCTTTTAAAGGTAAAAAGGCTTTTAAAGGTAAAAAGGTAAAAAAGTAAAAAGGTAAAAAATGAAAAAGATAAATACTTTCGCTTGCATGCTGATGATGGCAGCAGCGGCTATGTTCTCTACTTCTTGTGAGAACGATAATATCAATCCATACGATTATACTAATCATGGTGGTAATGGAAGCAACGAAAACCAGGGTTCTAATGAAGTCCTGAAAACTGACGTGGCTGAATATCCTGTAGGTTCTCTGGTTTGGAGCAAAGATACTACCCTCAGCGAGAGCGTGGAGATTCCTGTGGGTACTTCGCTCTATATCGAGCCGGGTGTAACCGTTACCTGCAAATCTGAGGTTCAGGTGCCGGTGGAAATCGTGGTGTTGGGTAATCTCTATTGCATGGGTACTGCCGAAAAACCGGTAGTCTTTACTTCTGATACCAAGAAGCCGGCTGATTGGGGTGGCATCATCTGCGGATACAATTCTGAGGAGGTGGTGCTCAACCATGTGGAAGTGGCCTATGCCGGTGCTACTCCTACCGAGAGTTCTGCTTCTTTCCAGAACCATCTTTTCAAGACTACTATCGATGGTGGTGTGCCTGCTTTCCATTTCTGTAATGTGAATGGTAAGTTTGTGATGGCTAACTGTTTCTTCCACGACAACTATAACGACCAGACTTACTTTACTGGCGGTAATGGTGTGATTATCAACAATATCTTCGCCGATAGCGGAAATGCTGCTGATGGTGGTGAGGCTATCAACGTGAAGGCTGGTTGCAAACTCGATGTTGCCAACAATATCATCTACAACGCCTGCACCAACGCCTTCAAACTCTCTAATGCAGGCAATAGTGAGACCATTCCGCTTACAGAGATGACCGTTTACAATAATACTATAGTTGATTGCGGATGGCGTCGTGCCAAAAACAAGAAGGGTGGTTCTGTATGGGTAGAGAAGGCTGCCAAACCTATCTTCGTGAACAATCTCATCTACGATTCCCGTTATGGACTGAAGCAGCCAAAGCAGGATGGGGCAGATATGGAGCATAGTCGTCTGACTCCAAACTACTACTTTGCCTCTACCGACAAGGGAGTAGAGCAGATGGCGAAGGGTGCAAGCCTCAGTATCTGGTATGATACAGATATCAAGAGTAGCGTGGCAGGTCAGCTCAATCCTCTCTTCAAGAACTTTAAGCAGAGTGATAAGATGAACATCAATTGTGAAATAGATCTTCAGGAAAAGGGTGCTCCTCTTGCTTTCGATAAGACTTGGAATTTCGAATATCAAGATAATAGTCCTGCACTCTCAGGTGGTGTAACCGATTTCGCCCGCCTCTTCCCGCAAGGTCTGCCATTCTTCGGCATGAAGCAGGTGAATTTCCTGGATAAGAATAACGACCAGAACTATTACTTCTCCGCTCCTTTGCCACGTGCAAGATTCGGAGCGTGGAGATAAAACATGAAATGATATTTATCATGGCGGAATGTATGGTATAATAGAAAAGTGAACAGATAGAAAAAGTCCTTTAGCGAAACAAGTAAGAACTTGCTGCTAAAGGACTTTTTTATTTTATTAGGACTCCTAAAACCTTTGCTTTCGATTAATTTAAACCTTTCTTTTCGAAGCAATTCTAATCCTTACATTTCTATTAATTCTAAGCTTTTCTTTTCGAGCAATTCTAATCCTTTCTTTTCGAGATTTCCCTTTTTATATTTCAGTATTCCTTTACTTTACATATTTCAGAATCTCCCGGCTCTTTCTTCCCTCCTTGGCAGGAATCGGCATGAAGCCTTCCGTGAGTCCTGTTTTCTCGGTCATCGCCTGAAATACGGATGCGGCATAGTTGGAGAGTTTCAACTTACCCAGTTCTTCCTTGATGGCATCCTCATCATAATCGTCGGCATACAAAAGCGTGTGAAGGTCATCCAGATACTTCTGTGGAATGTTCTTGTGAGGCATTCGGCTCTTGATTTGCAGCACTTGTGAGATGATGGCATCCTGGGTCAGTTGGGCAATAGCCTCTGCCTTGCGGCGCTCAAACTCATCAAAGGTAAGCGTGTCGGCCTCGCCCCAGTCTTCCATCATCGAAGCTACAGAAGTAAGATGACTGTAACCGAAGTAACGGATAAGGGAAACGTGCTGGTTCCACGCCAACTTTTCCAGGTAGTTTTTTTCTAATGGGGTAGTGGCGATGAGAAGGTCGGCCTTGTTGTACATGCTTTTCTGATAGCATGCTGTCTGCAGGCTGCGCTTCAACCAAGGATTTTTGCAGTTGCGCTCAGAAACATCGCCCAGCGGACAAACGATGTATGGAATGCCCATCTTGCGCGATTTCCTCGCCAGTTGGGCACCCTGCATTGTCCATGCTCCTAAAATCAATACTACATCGGCATCAGTCAACTTGTCTGTGATGTCGAGCTTCTGGCTCATTGCTTCTGTGTATGGCTCATACATCTTCAGCAATTTCTTCTCTTTGGAAATGAACAAATATACTTTCATCGTTTACTCTAATTTTATAACTATAAGTATTTGTATTTTAAGTATTTCGATTATTTTGTCTTGTCTTCAGGTCTCTACTTCCAGCCTTCCGTCTTTTACTTCCTGTTCTAGCCTTCCAGCTCCAAATCTTCCAGTCTTCCAAATTCCAAATCTTCCAGTTTTTCAATTTCAAATCCTTTCTGATTTCAAATCTTTCCAACCTTTCAATTTAAAAGCCTTCTGCCTTTACAGTTTATGGCTGGTGAAATCGTTTTTGTCAGCTCGCCAGTATCTGATTTTGTTGGCAAAATTTCTCCAGATGATTCCATATTCGTAGAATGGCAACTTGATCATAGCCAAGTCTTCATCAAAATGCTTGATGGCCTTGTGGGCGATGATCATGCGGATGACGAAGAGGAGGATAAGCGAGAATCCAGCGCAACCTGTAAGTATCCAGTCTTGAGCATAAATGCTCCATGCCAAAGCTGCTATAGATGCGAGAAGACTCAGATGAGGCATCAGGTGGTCGAAGAAGAGGAGGGTGCGCATAGACTTGACTCTGTTGAGCGACTTGAGTGAAGCCTGCAGATAGAGGTGGATATTGTGCCAAGACTTGTTGGAAGGTTCATCATGGATGAGCCAGGCTTGGCGGCCCAATTCTACAGCCGTATCGCCACATTCAGCATACTTGTTGACCAGGAAGTCGTATTCGCCCCTGATATACTCCAGGTTGCCCTGATAGCCCTGTCCTTCCATAAAATCGCTCTTGCGGAAGGCCACGTTAGGCATGTGGGTGCGGTAGGCATAGGAATGCTGGGCACGGCGGAGCAGATAGAATGCCCTGTGAATGCTCTCGAAACGGCGGATGCGCTTGGTTTCATCATCAAAAGCCACATAGCCCAAAACCAGATGGGTGGAGGTGCTGAATTGCTGGGCCATAGCGGCAAGCCATTGGTTGCTTTCCGGTCTGCAAGTTGGTTCTGTCAGAATAATCCACTCGTATTTGGCTGCTTTCACACCCAAGGTAATCTGCAACTTCTTACGGCTCATGTAGCGTGAACTCTCAGGAATATACGTATAGTAGAGGTGAGGATTCTGCGCAGCCGTACGCTTCAGGAAGTCGATGGTATCTACGTCGGTACTTTGGCTTACTACGATAACCTGGTAGTCGGCTGCATACTGCTGGTTGAGAAACATCGGCAGATTTCGCTCCAGCTCCGACAGGTTGTCATGAGCTGTAATGAGAATTGTAACTGGTTCAGCATTTTCTTTTTGAGAAAATTCTGCCTTATTTCCTGATTCCTCATTTCCTTCTGTCACATTTCCTTCCGTCTCATTTCCTTCCGTCTCTGGAAAGCGCAACGAGCGCAGGAATGGATTTACCAGCGATCCGAGGATAGCCAATAAAACCACTACTGCGCCTGCTATGATAGTAGTTATACTAATTGTTATCATTTCTTTTCTCGTAATAAGGAAATCATTCCTTTTTATTTTTAAAGATCTTCTGTAATGTAGCCCTTTGGCAACTGGCGGCAGTTGTACTGACTTGCCATGATTTCACCATAGGCTCCTGCGGAACGAAGGGCTATCAAATCGCCACGATGGGTCTTGTTCAGGTCGATTGCCTTGGCGAAGACATCGCTCGATTCGCAGATAGGTCCTACTACATCGTAAGTTTCTACTGGCTCATCGCTTGAGATATTTTCTATCTTGTGGAATGCCTGGTAGAGGGCAGGGCGGATGAGATCGGTCATTCCTGCATCGACGATGGCAAACTGCTTGGCGGTTCCCTGCTTGATGTAGAGGGTCTTGGTGATAAGTGAACCCATCTGGCCAACTACGGCACGGCCCAACTCGAAGTGAACCTTCTGACCATCACGCAACTTCAATTTCTTGGCATAAGTATCGAAATAATCCTTGAAATCTGGGATTGGCATGCGGTTTGGATGATTGTAGTCTATACCAAGACCACCACCCACATTGATGTTCTTTACTACAATATGATGAGCTTCCAACTGGTTCTGCAATTCGTTGATACGGTTGCAGAGCGCCTCGAAGTCACCCATGTCAAGTATCTGACTACCAATATGGAAGTGCAATCCTAAGAACTGGATGTTCTTCAACTTTGCAGCCTCTTCGATGACTCCTTCCATATCGCGCATGGCAATACCAAATTTGTTTTCAGCCAAGCCCGTGGTAATGTTGGCATGTGTATGGGCGCCAACGTCAGGATTGATGCGGAAGCAAACCTGTGCAATCTTATTCTGCTTCTCGGCAAGTTCGTTGATTACCTCAAGTTCCGGAATGCTTTCTACATTAAAGCAGAAAATTCCTTTCTCCAGTCCGAGGTTGATTTCCCAATCACTCTTACCTACGCCAGCATAAACAATCTTGTTGGCAGGGAAGCCTGCGTTGATGGCTGCCTGAATCTCTCCTCCGCTCACACAGTCGGCACCTAATCCAGCCTGGCAGATGACGTTGAGCACCTTAGGGTTGGCATTAGCTTTCACAGCATAATGTACTTCGAAACCTGGGTGCTTGCCTGCCTCCTCGTTGATAGTCTTGAGGGTACGGCGCAACAGGTCTGTGTCGTAATAGTAGAACGGAGTCTGTATCTCCTGAAACTTATCTATCGGAAATGTACCTTTCATTTCGCTTTGTCTTAAATTAATATCTTATTATAGTCAAATTAGAAAATCCAACTGATGGTTAAGTCAGAATATCCAACGAAGAGTGGACAGGAAGCATTACATGAGAATTCTTCACTCTTCACTCTTCATTCTTCACTTATTATTTCTCAAACAGAACATTACTCAAGTTCTGCAAAGCCTGCTTCTTATCCTTCTCTCTGATGAGGAATGAGATGTTGTAGTTGCTGCCGCCGTAAGAAATCATGCGTACAGGGATGTTCTTCATCGCATCGGTAGCGAGGGTCTCGAAGCCTACGTTGCTCCAGTCGAGGTCGCCTACTACGCAGATGATGCACATGTCTGAATCTACGGTTACTGTACCATACTTCTTCAACTCGTTGACGATGTCGTTGATGTGAGCGTCGTTGTCAATACTCATGCTTACACCTACCTCAGAAGTAGCAATCATGTCGATTGGAGTCTGGTAGCTCTCGAAAATCTCGAATACCTTGCGCAGGAAACCTGTAGCGAGGAGCATGCGGCTACTCTTAATCTTGATGGCTGTAATATTGTCCTTTGCTGCCACAGCCTTGATCTTGCCACGTACGATTACGTTGTCGATGATGGTACCGTCTGCCTTAGGATCCATGGTGTTCTTCAGGCGAACTGGAATACCTGCATACTTGGCTGGCTGAACACAGGTAGGGTGGAGAATCTTGGCTCCGAAGTAAGCCAACTCAGCTGCCTCCTCGAAGTTCAACTGGCGTACAGCCTCTGTGTGCTCTACGACACGAGGGTCGTTGTTGTGCATACCATCGATATCTGTCCAGATCTGAATCTCCTCTGCTGGGAGAGCGGCACCAATGAGAGAAGCTGTGTAGTCGCTACCACCACGCTGGAGATTATCAACCTCGCCGTATGCGTTGCGGCAGATAAAGCCTTGGGTGATATAAATCTGATAACCCTCATTCTGCTCCATGATGGCATTCAACTTCTCCTTGATATATTGTGGGTCTGGCTCTGCATTCTTATCAGTACGCATAAAATCTAATGCGCTGAGCAATACAGCCTTTACGCCCTGTTCCTTCAAGTAGTTTACAACCATGTTTGTGCTCATGATTTCACCCTGAGCCACGATGCTTTTCTCCTCGAAAGAAGTAAAGAGATCCTTAGTGAAAGAGCGGAGATAATTGAACTCGCCCTGCAGGAATTCGCGTGTAGTTTTCTTCATCTCTTCGGTAGAGTAGAGATCTTCCACGTGCTGCATGTATTTCTTCTCCAAGTTGTTGATTACCTCGTTGGCGCCCTCTGGGTTCTTCTTGTAGAGATAGTCAGAGATCTCAACGAGAGAGTTTGTTGTACCACTCATCGCAGACAATACGATGAAAGTTGGTTCACCTGATTCTGTAACCAATGAGGCTACTCCCTTCATGCGCTCTGGTGAGCCTACGGAAGTACCTCCGAATTTCATTACCTTCATAGTCGTAAATTATTTGAATGTTTAAATTTTTATTTTATTGTTTAAAGTTTAATGAGGGTGTAGAATACTTCACTCTTCACTTTTCGTTCTTCACTTAATTTTCCTCTCCGTCTTCCGTGAGGTCGATGCGATTGTATTCCTTTGTCACATCGCGCAGTTCACCATCCTTGCAGCGGTAAACGATTCCCGGGAATTTGTCGAGCATCGGGATGTTGTGGGTGGTCATGACTACAGCCGTGCCTTGCTGGGTGATTTCCTTCAGCAGGCTCACGATGTTGCTGGCTGTTTCTGGGTCGAGATTACCCGTAGGCTCATCTGCGATGATGATCTTCGGATTGTTGAGCAGGGCTCTTGCGATGGCGATACGCTGCTGTTCTCCACCCGAAAGTTCATGTGGCAACTTGTCTATCTTCTCGATCATGCCCACTTCGTTGAGCACTTCTTCGATTCGCTTGTTTCTTGCCTTCTTGTCTTTCCATCCGGTAGCCTTCAGTACAAACTCGAAGTTCTTGCGTACGGTACGGTCGTGGAGCAACTGGAAATCCTGGAAGATAATACCCAGTTCCTTGCGCAGGGCTGGTATTTCCTTTCGCTTGATGGTCTTGAGGTCTCTGCCCAAAATCTCTGCCTTTTCTGTTTCGCCTTCCACGAGGTCGAGTTCGCAGTAGAGGGTTTTCAGGAGAGAACTCTTTCCTGAACCCACTTTACCGATGAGGTAGGTAAACTCGCCTTCATCCACATGGAAGTTTATTTCCTTGAGCACGCACTTATCAGCCTGGTAAATGCTCACTTTCTGATAGTCTATCAACATCTCTTTTTCTATTTCTGATTTACATAATGTTTGATGATTCCCCGGCAGAAATTATTTCATTTCTCCCTTGCTCTTGGCTACTCGGCGCTTCTTGTCCCAGTTTGGGTCGTGGCGCATCTGGAGTTCCTTGGCTACATCCTCTATGCGTAAGCCCTTGCTGGTGAGCAATACGATGAGGTGGTAGAGTAGGTCGGAAGACTCATATACAAGTTTCTCATCATTTCCGTTTGTAGCTTCGATGATGGTTTCAACTGCCTCTTCTCCAACCTTTTGCGCCATTTTATTGACGCCTTTGTTGAAGAGACTGGTCGTGTAACTTCCTTCTGGCATTTCTTCGTGGCGCTTGTTGATGAAGTCCTGAAGTTCTGAGAGGAAGAGGATAGGGTTCAGCTCGTTCTCCTCAGCCCAGCAGGTATCTGTGCCCTTGTGGCAGGTAGGTCCGTCTGGGTGTACCTTAATTAATAAGGTATCGTTGTCGCAGTCGTTCTGAATGCTGACAAGGTTGAGGAAGTTGCCTGATGTTTCACCCTTTGTCCAAAGACAGTTGCGTGAACGGCTCCAGAAAGTAACCTTTTTGGTTTCTATTGTTTTATCGTATGCTTCCTTGTTCATGAATCCCAACATCAAAACGTTCTTGGTGATTGCGTCTTGAATGATGGCAGGAACAAGTCCGTCCATTTTTTCGAAATCTATTTCCATATAATCTTAATATTTTTATCGTATTATAGTTGTTTTATCTTTTATGGTTGTATTGTTGCTTTCATTCTCTTTGAGAGGAAAAGCATCGTCAGTTAGATTCAGAGACTTCCTCGATTCGTCCTTCTTGCGTTTCAGGGACATTCTCGATTCAATTCCTTATTAGATTCTGACATTAATTCCTTCTTCTCTGAGGTATTTCTTGAGATCAGGAATGGCAATCTCGCCAAAGTGGAATACGCTTGCGGCGAGAGCGGCATCAGCTTTTCCCAAAGTGAAGGCATCACGGAAATGCTCCATATTGCCGGCACCTCCCGAGGCGATGATAGGAATGCTTACCTCATCAGCCAGTCTGGCAAGCGCTTCATTGGCAAATCCCTGTTTCACTCCGTCATGATCCATGCTCGTAAACAGAATTTCACCTGCTCCTCTGTCGGCAACTTCCTTTGCCCAGTCAAACAAGCCCAATTCTACACGTTCTCTGCCTCCTTTAACATAGCAATGCCAACCATCTTCATCGAGACGGGCGTCGATAGCGCAAACGCAAACCTGTGAGCCATAGTGACTTGTAATCTCGTTGATGAGCTCCGGACGGCGGATGGCAGCACTATTGATGCTGACCTTGTCTGCGCCGGCATTAAGCAGGCGATCCACGTCTTTGAGTTCGTTGATTCCTCCACCTACGGTAAATGGAATGTTGATTTCGGCAGCTACGCGAGTCACCATATCTGTGAAGGTTTTGCGCTCCTCGAAACTTGCTGTTATGTCGAGGAAGACCAGTTCGTCGGCTCCTGCATCACTATAGGCTTTGCCCAGTTCTACCGGGTCGCCAGCGCTGCGGAGGTTCACGAAATTGGTGCCCTTCACAGTCTCGCCGTTTTTTACGTCGAGGCAAGGGACGATTCGCTTTGCCAAACCTTTATTTATTCTTTGTTCTACCATATTCTTCTTTTTAGCTTTTTCCCGCAGGATTCTATAGTCCCAATTCTTCAACTTTGATTTTGCCCTCATAGAAAGCCTTGCCGAAAACGACGGCAGGAATTCCTGCGGCTTCCAAAGCCTTGATATCTTCGTTGCAACTTACGCCGCCCGAAGCAATCAGATGAAGGTTAGGGTAGGCTGCCATTACCTCTTTATATAGTTCTATGGCAGGCCCCTGCAACGTTCCATCCTTACTGATTTCTGTGCAGAGCACATTCTTTACACCCTTATCAATATATTGTTTCAGGAAAGGCAGGAGGTCTTCTGAGGAATCCTCCTTCCAACCATTGATAGAAATCTTGCCGTTTCTCACGTCTGCACCCAGAATCAGTTTCTCAGCACCATATTTCTCCATCCATTGCATGAAAAGCTCCGGATTGGTTACGGCGATGCTGCCCACGGTAACCATCGAAGCACCAGCAGCAAATGCCTTCTCAATATCCTCCTCGGTTTTGATTCCACCACCGAAATCAACCACGAGGGAAGTACTCGTCGTAATAGCCTTGAGTACGGCATCATTAACGATATGCTTAGACTTGGCACCATCAAGGTCAACCACATGCAGTCGATTGAAGCCCAGACTCTCGAAGTGTTTGGCTACTTCAGCAGGATTATCATTATAGACCTTCTTCTGGTCGTAATCGCCTTTCGTAAGACGTACGCATTGCCCGTTGATCAAGTCGATGGCAGGAATTAATTCTATCATATTTCTTTTATATTTCTAAGAAGTTCTTCAAAATCTGTTCGCCAACCTTGCCGCTCTTCTCAGGGTGGAACTGGCAAGTATAGAAGTTGTCCTTGTGTAAGGATGCACTATAGGGGAGGATATAATCGGCTGTAGCAATTGTATCCTCGCAGAGCGGAACATAATAACTGTGTACGAAATAGGAGTAGGGATGGAGTAAAGCCTCTGATGATTTCCCGAATCCTTTATAAAGATCCGTCTTCAGGTCGTAAATCTCGTTCCATCCCATCGCAGGCACTTTATCTTCATGTCTTTGAGGCTGGAATCTCTTAACATCTACATCAAAGATGCCGATGCAATCTACATCGCCCTCTTCTGAATGGCGACACAACAATTGCTGTCCTACGCAAATGCCCAGAACTGGTTGCTTTAAATCTCTGATAACTTGGTCGAGGTGGTGTGCCTTGAGGTATTCCATAGCTTCTTTAGCCTGGCCTTGTCCAGGGAAAAGAACACGGTCTGCCTTCTGAAGCATTTCAGCATCATCTGTAAGAATAGGATTGATGCCCAAACGCTTCATGGCGTTGACTACGGAATAGATATTTCCGGCATTATATTTTACGATTGCTACATCCATAACCTAACGTAATTCATGTTATTTTAATACGTTTTGTAATTTACAGATGCAAAGATACATATTTTCTTTCAATCAAAAGAAAATATTAGCAAAAAGATTGCCAAATATGCTGTATTTCTTTCATATAGTAAGCGAAAATGGTATATTTATTCGACTTTATTATCTTTAAGCGCCCTTTTTTCATTTCAAGCGCTTAAATTTCATACGAAAGAATTCTAAATGAAATAATTCTGACGGATTCGTTTCTGATGAATTTATTTCATGCGAATCAATCTCATACGAATTATAATCATGCTTGGATTGATTTCAGGCAAATTCCCTTTTTCTTTTAGTTAGTCTTCTTGTGAATCTGCGGTACGAAGAATGATGGAAGTTGCACCAATAGTAAATAATGTACCGTCTTCGATAACACGACGTTCCTTGTCTCCCAAGATTTCATTATCTACAAAGGTACCTGTGTAGCTCGGACCGTCACGGAGCACATACTTGAGGCGTCCCTTCTTGTCGCGACT
Source organism: Prevotella sp. AM42-24 (assembly GCF_003461825.1). Classification (NCBI taxonomy): domain Bacteria; kingdom Pseudomonadati; phylum Bacteroidota; class Bacteroidia; order Bacteroidales; family Prevotellaceae; genus Prevotella; species Prevotella sp. AM42-24. The sequence continues at coordinate 52,205 of NZ_QTXV01000009.1, forward strand.
CACATTGATGACACAATGGTTCATGTCAACACTTGGGTCAACCGTCTCGATAGGGCAGTTGATTCCGCTGTTCTTCATATAGCGTCCGATGATGTTATCGCCCATCTGGAGAGGAATCACCTGCTTGTAGGCAAATACATTCTCTATGACAACGATGGAGCCGAATCCCTTTTCGTTGGCATTCTCGTCAAGAACTTCCTCCTTGCGGGTCTCGCGAAGTTTGGAAACACCCATGCGAATGCCAAATTGCTTATTGCAGTTAGGACACACAAATACGAGACTCTGACCAGCCTCGTATTTCTTCTCATCAAAAGTAATGTAGTTGTCACACTTAGGACAGCGAACTCTTTTCATGTATATTTTCTTTGTTTTTACTCACTTTTGTTTTTTGCTCATTCTCTGTTACTCGGTAACTTTGGTAATCCAGCCATCCGCAAAAACTTCATTATTACGGAGATCATGGAGAGCCTTATAGGCCTGACCTTCAGTCTCGTATGAGCCATAAACTACCTTCACATTCGTAGCGGTAATAACCACCTTGGCAGCCTTGAAACCCTTGGCTTGCAGCGTCTCTACATAGTTGGCAGCATTACGCTTGGTTACGCGGCTTGCCAAAACGATTCCATAATATGGTTTGGCGCTCTTGAGCTCAGCCTGGTCAATTTTCTTCTCGTTGGCCTCATCGTTAGCGTCCTTATTCGTTTCTGAGTTGATTTTCAATACCTTCTCGCTGTTTTCTGTCTTGGAAGCAAGTTCCGTTTGGTGGGTATTTTGTGTAACTAACTCCTTTGGCATGATACGGGTAAGCATGCCTGTATCAATCTTGCTGGTCTGCACATTAGGAGTTCTCAATGGAGTAGAGATGGCGAAGAAAGCTATGATGGCGATGCAGGCTGCAGCCAGATTGCGGAGCCAACTCTTCTTGATAAGAATGAACTCTGCAGATGGCTTTTCGTCATCGTCATTTACGTCAAATACAGAATTTGCTGTTGCATTCTGTAATGCCACAACAGGTTCTGCCTGTTTTTCTTCTTGATTTATCTCTATATTTTCTACAATATTGGTGCTGTTAGTCTTCTCAAGCGTAACTGTAGGCTCATTTTCCTGAGCGCTGAGAGGAAGCATGTCGAATCCGCCCAAACCATAATAGTTAGGGGTCAGAATGCCAGCCTCGCAAGGCTCAAAAGTATAATTGCCGTCTTCGTTGAGATATATAGTACCGATATTGTTGATTTCATACTTGCCTTCATTTTCCAGGCGCTGACGGATTTCGGCCACCTCGTTGGCAAGGCGGTCGATAGCTTCTGGGTAACTGATGTCGTATGCTTCTACGTAAGATTGCGCCAAAAGGGAATCGTTCATCTTCAACTGTGGATTGAAGCCAACGGTTCTCAATGGTGGCAAAAACATGTTGTCTCTGCCATCATAACGTGCATCTACGTGGTGAGCCATGAAGCCCCCAAAATCAGGGACAATCACGCAATCGTTGCTCAGAAGTAGGATTTCGATATGTCTTTCTAGTTCATTCACGACTGCAAAGTTAGTGAAAAAAATGAAACTGACCAATAATTTTAAGGAAAAAAAATACTTGAAGATATAAATAGTTGAAAATGTTTTGTCATATCGTAGAAAAGTATTATCTTTGTCCCTAAATAATTAATGTGTGATGATATGAATTGCAAAATTACAGATATTCAAGGGGTGCTCTATCTGATCAAAAGGCATTCTTTGATGATGGCATTGCTATGTGGACTCTCTTTTGTCGCCAGTTGTGGCAAGAAGGCCAGTCCGGATTCTACACCCAAAGAAGATACTCGCGCTAAGAAGTTGCTGCAGGGCATCTGGCTGAATGAGGACGATGAAGACGTGGCTTTCAGAGTAAAGGGAGATACGATTTATTATCCTGATTCGACGAGCCAACCCGTATATTTCTGCATTTATGGCGATACTTTGATCATGAAAGGTGCCCGAGATGTGAAATATCCTATCCTGAAACAGGCGGCTCACTTATTTGAGTTCAAGAGTCCAAGTGGTGATGTGATCAAGTTGACCAAGACTTCTGATAAAACTTACCTGAAGTCTTTCCAGCAGGAGAAACCAATAGCGCTCAATCAGAATCAGCTTATCAAGCGTGATACGATTGTTTCGCATGGGGATAACAGATACCATCTGTATGTTCAGGTGAATCCTACTACTTACAAGGTGTTTAAGAGTTCGATGAACGATGATGGAGTGCAGGTGGATAATGTCTATTTCGACAATATTATCAATCTCAACGTGTTCCATGGTGCCAACAAACTTTTCTCTCATGATTTCAGAAAGAAAGATTTTGAGAACAAGGTGCCTGAATCTTTCTTGGAACAGGCTGTGTTGAGTGACCTGCTCTTTGAGAGGATAGACGAAAAGGGGATTCATTACCTGGCTGTCTTGGCCATGCCTGACAGTTCGCTGAGTTATCAGGTTAAAATCGTGGTTTCTTATCAGGGAAAACTGGAAATTCTTTCTGTTTAATCTGAAATAGTTCTTTATCAGATATAGCTTCTGGCAAGATTCGATACAAATTTTGAATATCGGATCTTGCCAGATTTCTTTTATGAAAACAATATGGTAATCCCTCGTTTGCTTTCTACTTGAGGCAGACGAGGGATTACTATTGAAGAGAATTTTAATTCAGGAAGCCGAGCAAGGCGCCGGCTGCTACTGCCGAACCGATAACACCTGCCACATTTGGTCCCATAGCGTGCATGAGCAGGAAGTTGTGGCGGTCGTATTCCAAACCGAGATTGTTGGAGATGCGGGCGCTCATCGGTACTGCACTCACGCCTGCATTACCAATCAGCGGATTCAGTTTCTTGTCTTTCGGCAAGAACAGGTTCATCAGTTTCACAAAGAGAATGCCGCTTGCTGAGGCTATAATGAATGCCAAGGCACCAAGGGCGAAAATCTTGATGGTGTTGAGGGTCAGAAATTCTGATGCCTGGGTGGAACATCCTACTGTCAGACCGAGGAGCATCACCACGATGTCGTTCAGGCTGCTGCCAGCTGTCTTGGCGAGTCTTGTTGTCTTTCCACTCTCTTTCAGGAGATTTCCGAAGAAAAGCATACCGAGTAGTGGTAAACCGCTTGGCACGATAAAAGTGGTAAGCAATAAACCGATGATAGGGAAGAGTATCTTCTCGGTCTGACTTACTTGGCGAGCTGGTTTCATCTTGATGACACGCTCTTTCTTGGTGGTAAGAAGTCGCATCAAAGGTGGCTGAATCACAGGCACTAACGCCATGTAGGAGTAGGCACAAACCGCAATGGCTCCCATCAGGTTTGGACTCAACTTGCTGGAGAGGAAGATGGCGGTAGGTCCGTCGGCTCCACCAATGATGGCAATACCTGCAGCCTGATTAGGCTCGAAACCTAAAGCTAAGGCTATCATGTATGCTCCGAAAATACCAAACTGGGCGGCGGCTCCGATAAGAATCAGTTTCGGATTGCTGATGAGTGCCGAGAAGTCTGTCATAGCTCCAATACCCAGAAAGACGAGTGGCGGATACCATCCCTGTTTTACTCCCTGATAGAAAATATTGAGTACGGAGTTGTCCTCGTAAAGTCCGATTTCGAGTCCTGCGTCAGCACGGAATGGGATGTTGCCAAGGATGATGCCCAGTCCGATAGGCACGAGAAGCAAAGGTTCGAAATCCTTCTTGATGGCGAGCCAGATGAAGATGGTTCCCACTAAGATCATGATGAGATTTCCTGCCGTGGCGTTGGCAAAGCCCGTATAGGTCAGGAACTCATGAAAGTTTTGTATGATGAAATCCATAAGCTATCTATTTAATGGTTACTAACGTATCGCCTTCCATCACGGCATCGCCCTTGTTCACGTTGATACTTGTGATGGTTCCGGAAGTTTCAGCCTCGATATTGTTCTGCATCTTCATGGCTTCAAGGATGACAACCGTATCTCCAGCATTCACCTTGTCGCCTACCTTTACCTTGATTTCGTTAATCGTACCAGGCAGAGGGGCTACCACAGGCTTACCGGCTCCTGCCGTTGGTGCCGAACTTGTACTTGCTGCAGAGACAGAAGAGCTATTGGGTTCTTCACTCTTCACTCTTCGTTCTTCACTTCCTTCTGCTCTTCGTTCTTCACTCAGTTTTACTTTCTGCTTACCGGCTTTCACAGGTTGCTTCATTTCCACTTCGAATGGGATTCCATTCACGGTCACGTTGGCGATATTGCCTTCGATGTCTTGGATTTCGACCTCGTAATCGACACCCTTGACAGTATATTGATACTTTGCCATAGTTTTAAATCTTTAATATTTATATTTTGAATCAGTAAAGCTATTGAGTTCTTCACTCTTCGTTCTTCACTCTTCACTTATTATTAAAATTCGGGGCATTCCATCTTGTCTGTTTTGGTTTGATGGTGATGATACCGGATTCAATATCATGTACATCCTCCAGGTATTCTTTCAGCGCCAATGAAATGACAGCCATATAGATTTCCTTGTCAATACCCTTGGTTGTCAAACCATCCTTGAGCATCACGTTGGTCTTGTGACTGATTTCTGATGTCACTTCTATAGTCTTCTTTCCTGTCTTATATAATAGGTTGGCGTGTTTCTCCGTAGCACGAGCAATACGCTGTTTGTGCTTCATGTAAGCGCCGAAAGCCCAGAAGAAGATGAAGAGGAGGGCAAGGCAGGAGAAGACGATGCCCATGGAAAGTACGGCGATGCCAACGCCGTATGGATCTGTTTTCTTGAGTATCTGGGGTTTGCTCAGACCATTTGGCTGTGGTAGGTAACCTGGTGTTGTTTCTTCCAAATTGCAGATTTTCCAAGTCTTGAAATCGCTGGTCAGAGCATAGGATTGATCTGCTGCCAACCACGGAATGCTGATAGAGTCTATCAGATCTACAGCATTACCATCGTAGAGAGCGATCCAGTTGTTTTTTTCATGGAATGCATCTGCTATTTCCTTGAGAGGGACTAATCCGAGTTTTAGTTGGAAAGGTCCTGTACCTTCACTCAACCATCTGAAGTGTCCTTTTCCCTTAGGAAAACAGTCTGGGCATGTTTCTTCCGAATCTTCATACCAGATATAGCGGTCGTAGATGATCACACTTTTCTTGCCAGCCAAGGTTGTGCGAGGCTCGTTGTTCGGCAGAGGACACATCAGCTTTCGCCGTTCTTCGGGCGACATCTTTTTGTCGAGAACTCTCCGGTCGGTAGTCAGGAACATACCGCGAATGTTGTAGGTTGTAAACGAGGAATTGGATAGCTCCACCCATGATTTATGTGCACCGTACTCATCCACAATGCTTGTACGGTTGTTGGTCATCACCTCCGTTATCCGGATGCTTTTGGCTCCTTGGCTCCAAGTGGGCAAGGATGTGATGAACCCTATGCTTAATATAAGTCCCAATTTTTTCATACGCTTCTAACGTTAAAGGGTTATTCTTAGGTTTCTTGGCTCAAAGATACGAATTATTTGGGAATAAACCATAAAAAAGGTGCACATTTTTTGAAAAATGCGCACCTCTTTATAATTTATAACTTTTTGTTAAGCTTATTTCAGTAATTGTAAGCTATATTATCCGCAGAAGAACAAAACGACAATCTGTGCCGAGAAAATTCTGAGGAACATACTCAACGGATAAACGGTAGAATAGCCTACTGCAGGAGCCTCTTTCGAGCATGAAGCATTTGCATAAGCTAATGCTGGTGGGTCGGTATAGGTACCTGCAAGCATACCCATGATGGTGAAGTAGTTGAACTTATACTTCAGACGGGCGATGGTTCCGATTATCAGGATAGGGATGACTGTAATGAGGAAACCGCAACCTACGTATTTCAGTCCGTCTCCCTGTACTACTGTATCCCAGAATCCTGCTCCAGCCTTGATTCCCACACTTGCCAGGAACAATACCAGTCCGATTTCTCGTAGCATCATGTTGGCAGATGTGGTCGTATAAGTCACCAGTTTGAAGTGATAACCGAATCGGCCGATCAAAATAGCGATGATCAGCGGACCACCCGCGATACCTAATTTCAGAGGAACTGGCATTCCTGGTACTGCAAATGGGAGGCTACCGAAGATGATACCTACCATGATACCTACGAAGATGGTTGCGATGTTAGGTGCATCCAAACGCTTCACGGAGTTACCCATCATTTCTGCCACACGGTTTACATTCTCTTCAGGACCCACTACCAAAATCTTGTCACCTACGTGGAAGTGGTGGTTGCGGCCTGCAAAGATGTCCATTCCCTGACGGGAGATACGGGTTACGTTCACGCCATATACGCTGGCGAAGTGCATCTTACCGAGGGTCTTACCATTCATTTCTGGACGGGTAACGATAATGCGGCGGGAAACAAAGTGCTGAACCTCATCCTTCTCGCGGTCCCATTCTGCATCAACCTCAGGACCGATGAATGCCTTGATTGCTTCTGCATCAGCCTCAGCACAAACTACGAGGAGTTCGTCGCCTACCTCAAAGGTTGTCTTACTATTTGGAATGCTCACCTCGCCCTTGTGCAAGAGACGTGAGCATACAATGTCGCGGTTCAAAAACTCTGATACTTCACGTAATGTGCGACCTGCGATATAAGCATTCTCCACACGCAAGTGCATGTTGTGTGCCTTGGCATGTGGGTTGGCTGCATCTTCCATGTTCAACTGTTCTTCCTCCTCTTGAGGGTTTACCTTGCAGATATACTTGATCAGAATGGTAGCACCAATGATGCCAACCACACCAAGAGGGTAGGCGCAAGCATAACCATTGGCAATACTTGGCGCACCATTAGGGAATACGCTGAGCAACGCTTCATTGGCAGCACCAAGACCTGGGGTATTGGTTACAGCACCATAGAGCGTACCTACCATCATCGGAAGGTTGTTAGGATTGCTTGTGTCAAAGAACAAGTAGTAGCATGCAAACATCACGCATACGTTGAGGAAAATGGCTCCTGTAGAGAGCAAGTTGAGGGTGACACCACCTTTCTTGAAACTCTCGAAGAAACCAGGACCTACCTGAAGACCAATCATGAAGACAAAGAGAATCAATCCGAAGTCTTGTATGAAAGTCAGGATATCCTTTGGTGCTGTGAATCCCACATGACCTGCGAGAATGCCAGCAAAGAGAACGAAGGTTACACCTAAAGAGATACCTCCGATTTTGATTTTACCGAGATACACGCCGATGGCAATGACAATCGCATAGAGTAGGGCGATGTGAGCCACGGATTCTGTATTGGTAAATAGATTAATGATCCAATCCATTATTATTGTTAAGTTGTAGATTCTTAGGGGTATTTGCTAAAACTGAAAATTCGAGGACACCACCAAAGAGGATGCCCTCGAACTTATATTTTCCTTTATCTTCAAGCTTTCTATAGGAATATTTCCTGAAATCCGGGAAAGTCCTGACGATTACTTTTAGATAATTAAATGTGTTTAGCTATTACTTCTCGATAGCAGCTACACCTGGCAATACCTTACCCTCGATAGCCTCGAGAAGAGCACCACCACCTGTAGAGATGTAAGAAACCTGATCAGCCAAGCCGAACTTGTTGATACAAGCTACAGAGTCACCACCACCGATGAGAGAGAATGCACCCTCCTTAGTAGCCTCAGCGATTGCGTCAGCAATTGCCTTAGAACCACCAGCGAAGTTGTCGAACTCGAATACACCAGCAGGACCGTTCCAGAGGATAGTCTTAGCACCCTTGATAGCTGCAGCGAAAGCCTTGCGAGTCTCAGGACCTGCGTCCATACCCTCCCAACCGTCAGGGATGTTGTTAGATGGGCAAACCTGTGTATTGCAGTCGTTCTTGAAATCGTCACCGCAGATAGAGTCTGTACCGAGTACGAGGTTTACGCCGTTCTCCTTAGCCTTCTTGATTACATCGAGAGCAACGTCGAGCTTGTCATCCTCGCAGATAGACATACCGATCTTGCCACCGAGAGCCTTAGAGAATGTATAAGTCATACCACCGCAGAGAATGAGGTTGTCAACCTTGGTCAACAAGTTCTCGATGATACCGATCTTAGTAGAAACCTTAGAACCACCCATGATAGCTGTGAATGGGCGTTTGATGTTGCCGAGTACTGCGTCAACAGCCTTTACTTCCTTCTCCATCAAGAAGCCGAGCATCTTGTGGTCCTTATCGAAGCTGTCAGCGATAACTGCAGTAGAAGCGTGCTTGCGGTGAGCTGTACCGAATGCGTCCATTACATATACATCAGCGTAAGAAGCCAACTTAGCAGCGAACTTCTTCTGGCGTTCCTTCATCTCAGCCTTAGCAGCGTCGAACTCAGGAGTACCCTTCTCTACGCCAACTGGCTTGCCTTCCTCTTCTGGGTAGAAACGAAGGTTCTCGAGCAAGAGAGCCTCACCTGGCTTCAAGGCAGCAGCCTCAGCATCAGCGTTACCGCAGTTCTTAGCAAACTTAACCTCTACACCGAGAGCGTCAGAAACGTTCTTTACGATCTGAGAAAGAGAAAGTTCTGGTTTAACTTTGCCCTTTGGCTTACCCATGTGGCTCATCATGATAAGAGCACCACCGTCTGCGAGTACCTTCTTCAAAGTAGGGAGGGCACCACGGATACGAGTGTCGTCAGTTACATTACCATTCTCATCCAATGGCACGTTGAAATCTACGCGTACGATTGCCTTGTGACCGGCAAAGTTAAAATCTTCAATTTTCATTTTACCTAAATTTTATTTTAGTTGTTATTAACTTATTTACTACTTTGCATGGATACTGCACAACTTCGCATAGGATGGGCTTTAGGAGAGCTTGCCGCTGCTAATCATGATTGTCCTGCTGAAACTGTAGGCAAAAATAATAATTTTATTTGATACTGCCAAATTATTGGCTATGAATTATAGAATTTTTGTGCTAATTGTTGTAAATCTGTAATATGGAGTTTACAAATAGGCGTCCACAAAGCACAAAAAAGCCTTTCTGCCGAAAAAACAGAAAGGCTCTTATGATGTTTTCTGATTGCTTGCCATTCCATTTAGATGATGGTTTGCAAAGAGAGAAACTTTTGTCTTTTTATTCGTTCCACATGTGTCTTTTTATTCGTTCACATGTTTTATTCGTTCATCAGATAGTTCTTGAATGAAGCGAAGTCCTTGGTCATTTCGATGCTCTGCTTCTTGCCCTTCATAAACTCGGCAAGGCGTGCAGGAATCTCGATGTCAGACCCGAGGATGCTATCTACCTTCTCCTTGAACTTGGCTGGGTGAGCGGTCTCCAGGAATACACCTACTTCGCCTGATTTCAACTGCTCTTTCAGGGCACGATAACCGCAAGCGCCATGAGGGTCAAGTACATACTTGGTGTCATTGTAGCATTGCTTCATGGTCTCTGCTATCTGATCGTCCTTGTAGGTGGCACCGCTGATATAGGCTGTGATGGCATCATGATTGCCCTTGTAGAGATCATAGATGCGGGCGAAATTGCTTGGGTCGCCTACGTCCATTGCATTGGCAATGGTTGCCTTGCTTGGCTGAGGTTTGTACTCACCAGTCTGCAGGTAGTTGTAGAAAATATCGTTGGCATTGTTGGCTGCGATGAAGCGGTGGATAGGCAAGCCCATCTCGTGACCGAACAGACCGGCTGTGATATTACCGAAGTTTCCGCTTGGTACACAGATTACCAACTTGTCTGCCAATCCTTTCTCCTTCATGCGTGCATAGGCATTGAAATAGTAGAATGCCTGAGGCAGGAAGCGAGCTACATTGATAGAGTTGGCTGAAGTCAACTTCATGTGCTTATTCAGTTCATCATCCATGAAAGCTGATTTTACGAGTGCCTGACAGTCATCGAAAACGCCATCCACCTCAAGGGCTGTGATGTTCTGACCGAGGGTAGTAAACTGGCTTTCCTGAATCTTGCTCACCTTACCCTTTGGATAGAGTACATAGACATGAATGCCCTCTACGCCGAGGAATCCATTGGCTACGGCTGAACCAGTATCACCAGATGTGGCAACGAGCACATTCACTTCTTCTTTGCCTTCCTGGCGTACGAAGTATTGCAACAGACGGGCCATGAAACGGGCACCTACATCCTTGAAAGCGAGAGTAGGACCATGGAACAATTCCAGAGAGTAGATGTTTGGTTCTACCTCTACGACAGGGCAATCGAATGCCAAGGTGTCATAGACGATTTTCTTCAAAGAGTCTGCATCCACATCCTCGCCAAAGAAAGCGTCTGCCACCTGATAAGCTATCTCCTGGAAAGAGAACTTTTCGATATTGTCGAAGAATTCCTTTGGTAACTTCTTGATGATTTCAGGCATGTAGAGACCGCGGTCTTCTGCCAAACCTTTTACTACTGCCTTGTGAAGATCGGCAATCGGTGCTTTCTTATTTGTTGAATAATATTTCATTTTTCCAATTTTTTTTATGTTAATGATGTCTGTTTAATTGATAAACATTATTTGATGGCCATGAATGCATTCATGAAGTCTTGCAGCTGTAGCAGACCAAAGCTGCCACGTACGCAACTTACCTCGTCGTATTTCTCTACCTCGTCAGGCGCTATGCCTGGGTAGTAGATGATGAATGGTACAGGCTCCTTCACATGGGTGCGAATTTCTACTGGAGTAGGGTGGTCAGGCAGGATGGCGATGCATACTGGTTCATCCCACTTGGAAACCTCATCGTAGATAGGCTTGATGAGTCTTCTGTCAAGGTTTTCTATAGTCTTGATCTTCAACTCCAGATTGCCATCATGACCGGCCTCATCGCTTGCTTCTACATGTACATATACGAAATCGTCGCCTTCCTTCAGAGCATCAATAGCAGCCTGCGCCTTACCTTCATAATTGGTGTCAGCAAGACCTGTCGCTCCTTCCACGATGATGTTACGGAGACCGGCATAATGACCGATACCGCGAATCAGATCGACTGCAGAGATGACAGAACCTCGCTTGATCTGAGGATACATCTGTGAGAGCGTGAGCATGTGAGGACGATAACCGCCGCCCCAAGGCCAGATGATGTTAGCCATGCGCTCTCCGCGTTCCTTGCGTGCCACATTGAAAGGGTGGTTCTCCAGGATTTCCTGACTCTTCAGAATCAGTTCATTCAGGAGATCGGCAGTCTGCTGTGCACTCATGCGGTATTCATCGGCTAACGGATCGATAGCCTTGCCGTTGGCATCCTTGTCATGCGCAGCGAGCAATGCTGCATCTACGTTCTCCATCGGTTTTACCAGAAGTGGTTTCCATTCCTCATTCGGATGATCGTGAGGAGGAGCACAATCCACATACTTATTACCTCCCTTGATAATCAGGAGGTGGCGGTATTGGATACCTGTGATAAACTTCACGATGCCAGGATACTGACTGGCGAGTTTCTCGTTCAGATACTTGATGAGTACATCAGCATCCTCTGTTTCCAGATTGCCTCCGTTGTGGGTGATGATAATGCCATCGTTCACATTGATAATATTGCAGCGAAGGGCGAAATCATTCGGACTCATCTCATAGCCGATGCTGGCTGCTTCCAGAGGACCGCGTCCCTCATAGACTTCATTCTGGTCATAGCCCATGATAGAACTGTTGGCTACCTCTGAACCTGGATGAAATCCGTCTGGTACTGTAACGAGTCTGCCTGTCTTTCCCATCTTGGCAAGCATGTCCATATATGGTTTGTTGGCGTATTGCAGCAAGGTCTTGCCACCCAGTCTCTCCACTGGGTGGTCAGCCATGCCGTCGCCAAGTATGATAATATGCTTCATAATTGTTATCCTTTTAATGGTATGATACGATTAAATGTTGGCGATACTCATGATGTTGGCGAATACACCGGCTGCAGTTACGCTGGCTCCGGCTCCATAACCCTGAATCATCATAGGGTATTCCTTGTAGCGCTCGGTGGTGAGCAATACAATGTTGTTGCTGCCTTCGAGGTTGTAGAACGGATGCTCTGGACCTACTGCCTGCAAGCCTACGCTGGTCTTGCCACCGTCGAGGGTTGCCACGAAGCGCCAGCGCTTGTGCTCGATGTCGAGGGTCTTGCGCTTTGCCTCGAATTCTGCATCCAACTCAGGCAACTTCTTCCAGAAATCATCCAGACTGCCCTGGAAGTATTCGTCAGGTACGAAGAGGTTCTTTTCAACGTCATCTTGTTCTACGCGGTAGCCTGCTTCACGAGAGAGGATAACCAACTTGCGTACAACGTCCATACCGCTCAGGTCGATGCGTGGATCAGGCTCGCTATAGCCCTTCTCTTTGGCGAGGCGAACGGTCTCAGAGAATGGTACGACACCAGAGATAGCGTTAAAGATAAAGTTGAGCGTACCAGACAGAACTGCCTCAATCTTAAGGATTTTGTCACCAGAGTTTCGGAGGTCGTTGATAGTTCCGATGATAGGAAGACCAGCACCTACGTTGGTTTCAAAACGGAATACGACACCACGCTGGATGGCCGTCTTCTTCAATCGTTCATAGTTCTCATATTCGCTGGAAGCAGCTATCTTGTTGGCTGCGATGATGCTCACGTTGTGCTCCAGAAGACTCTGGTAGAGACTTGCCACTTCCTTGCTTGCAGTACAGTCCACGAATACGCTGTTGAAGATATTCATATTCAGAATCTTTTCCTTCAGGGTCTCGTTGGTACTTGGTTCTGAAGCCTTCAGAGCCTCACGATAATTGTCGAGGTCGAGACCGTCACGGTCGAAGATGGCATTGTGGGAAGATGCAATACCCACCACGTTGAGCTTGAGTTTGTTGCGCTCCTTGAGTTCTTCGTACTGGTTCTTGATCTGCTCAATCAGTTTGCCACCCACGGTGCCCACACCGCAGATAAAGAGGTTGAGCACCTTGTATTCTGAAAGGAAGAAACTGTCGTGTAATACGTTCAATGACTTGCGGAGGAAATCGCTCTTTACTACGAAAGAAATGTTGGTCTCTGAAGCACCCTGTGCGCAGGCGATGACTGAGATACCACTTCGTCCGAGTGTACCGAACAGTTTACCAGCGATACCTGCAGCGTGCTTCATGTTTTCACCTACGATGGCGATGGTAGCCAGACCACATTCTGCGTGCATAGGGAACATGGCGCCGTCGGCAATCTCATTTTTGAATTCCTCATTCAATACTCTTACAGCTTCTTCTACGTCCTGCTCTCTTACACCGATAGAGGTAGAGTTCTCTGAAGATGCCTGGGAAACCATGAATACAGAGATGCCTTCATTGGCAAGAGCGGTAAAGATACGGCGGTTGACGCCGATGACACCGACCATGGAAAGACCGGTTACGGTAATAAGTGCTGTACCATTGATAGAAGAAATACCCTTGATAGGTTTGGAGTCGCCATCAATCTTGTTCTTGATGATGGTGCCAGGAGCCTCTGGGTTGAAGGTATTCTTGACCTTGATAGGAATATTCTTGACACAAACTGGGTAGATAGTAGGAGGGTAGATGACCTTTGCACCAAAGTTGCAAAGCTCCATCGCCTCGATGTAACTCAGTTCGTTGATTGTGTAAGCTGATTTGATGACACGTGGGTCTGCAGTCATAAAGCCATCCACATCGGTCCAGATTTCAAGCACTTCTGCATTGAGTGCTGCTGCGATAATAGCTGCGGTGTAGTCGCTACCGCCACGTCCGAGGTTGGTAGTACGCTCGGTATTCTTGTCGCGGCTGATAAAACCCGGTACGAGAGAGATGCGAGGCAGCTCTGCGAAGGTATCCTTTACCAATTTGTTAGTCAACTCACTATCGAGGGTATGCTTTCCGTTGATACGCTCTGTCTTGATGAAGTTACGTGAGTCAAACCACTTGGCGCCACGAATCAATGTGGCAACGATCTTCGAACTGAGCCTTTCTCCATAGCTCACGATGGCATCCTGTGTCTTTTCGCTTAAATCGTGGATGAGATACACACCGAAATAGATGCTCTTCAACTGCTCGAAGAGGGCATCGACCGATTTGAATAAGTTTTCTCTGTCTGAGGTGTCGGTGATGATGGTGTCTATCATCTTGTGGTGGCGATCAACCATGGCGTCGAATTCGACTTTCCATTGTTCATCACCCTTGAGGGCAAGCTGAGACGTTTGCAGAAGTTTGTCGGTGATTCCGCCAAGTGCGCTCACGACAACCACTACACTCTGTTTCTTAGCCTCATTTTCTACGATACGTTTTAAGCTGAGGATGCTTTTTACGGAACCAACAGATGTTCCGCCGAATTTTAATACTTTCATTTGTTATTGATTTTTGTTGGTAATGTAGTGCTCCCCCCGAAACGACCGGGGCTGAAACAAAACTTGACCGCAAAAATACAAAGTTTCTGTCAAACTGCCAAAGAAAATTGGAGAAAAGTAACAAATTGTTGCAAGAAATGTATTTTTATACTATTTTTTACAGCAATTGTATGTATATTTAGGGGTGCTATTATGGAAAGCTTTGTTTTTGGTAAGCCTATGTGAGCAAATTGAATAGCCATATCTTTATCTCCTATATTTTATGATTCATACACCTATATATATAATAAGGTGTAATCCTCTGGGTTGTTACTTCTTATTAATAATATCGGTTATGCCTATCATGATAAGACGCATAAACCCACGAAAGGGATTGCCATCGTTCCTATTGATGTGAATGGTAATGGAAAATTGGATGAGGAAGAAAAATTTTATGGAACTTTGGATGAACTGATGGAGGCTATTGCAAAGGGAAAATATCCTGCACCGCCAGCCCGCAATCTTTATCTTGTAACGGCAGGAAAACCGAAGAACCCAGTTGTGGTGGAGTTTCTGAAATATGTCAGAACAAAAGGGCAGCGGTTGAATGCTCCTGCCGGATTTGTACATATCTGATACCGGTTGCTTTCTCTGCTGGAGTGGATTTCTGACAGATAGTAATAGACCTTCGGTCTGTACTGAAGGGAGAATATTAAGTCTGTTTGGTGAAATATAATTTAAGTTTGTCCCTGTGGAAAAATAACCGTCTGTCCGAGTGAGAATTTCTGCGTGCCCACGCAAAAATTTTTCCCTGGGCAGGCAAAAATAAAAGTGGTCCCTGACAGACAAAAAACGTCCCGATATAAAAGAATATATCGGGACGTAAATATGAAGTTTCGTTTACACGAATCTTGTTTTAAGAGAGGAGATTACTCGATAACGATGAGTGCATCCTCTTCGAGAACAGCCTGACCAGGCTTTACGCAGATAGCAGTTACCTTACCGTCTTTCTCTGCCTCGATGTTGTTCTGCATCTTCATAGCTTCAAGAACGACAACGGTATCGCCAGCTTTCACTTCCTGACCTACAGCAACTTCGATGCTGGTGATAGTACCAGGGAGAGGAGCCTTCACAGCGTTGGCTGTGTTGACATTGGCAGCAGGAGTAGCCTCAGCATCATCAGATGCAGCAGCAGGCTGACCGAGCACTACCTTCTTCTTCTCTGGCTCAGCTTCCTGTTCCATTTCCACCTTGTAAGCTTCGCCATTCACGTTCACGCTTGCGATGTTACCCTCAACACCGTCAATCTGAACCTTATATTCTTTTCCGTCGATTGTATATTTAAACTCTTTCATTTCTTATTTTTTATGGTTTGGCTGTTAAACTCAGGAACTTGGCATTCCACATAGTCTGACGTGGCTTGATGGTGATGATGCCTGATTCCTTGTCATGTACGTTATTACCCTGATACTCATAGAGAGCCATGGCAATCGCAGCATAAATATTCTTATCCATTTATTCTAATGTTTAATGATATCATTACATTGGCATACAACCATGCTTCTTAGCAGGCAAGTTCTGGCGCTTGGTAGCGAGCTGAGCCAAACCACGGCAGATGCGGAAACGAGTATTGCGTGGCTCGATAACATCATCGATGTAACCATACTGGGCAGCCTGATAAGGATTAGCAAACTTGTCTGTATATTCCTGCTCCTTCTCTGCCAAGAATGCCTTTACATCCTCGCCAGCTTCCTTCTTAGCCTTAGCTTCCTTACCGCAGAGGACTGCAACAGCACCGCTGGCACCCATTACGGCAATCTCTGAAGATGGCCAAGCGAAGTTCAAGTCAGCACGCAACTGCTTGCAACCCATCACGATATGGCTACCACCATAGCTCTTACGCAATGTGATAGTAATCTTTGGTACGGTAGCCTCGCCGTAAGCGTAGAGCAACTGTGCACCGTGGAGGATGACAGCGTTGTACTCCTGACCTGTACCTGGCAAGAATCCTGGTACGTCAACGAGAGATACGATAGGAATGTTGAATGCATCGCAGAAACGTACGAAGCGAGCTGCCTTACGGCTGGCATTTACATCAAGCACACCTGCGTAAGCAGCAGGCTGGTTGGCTACGATACCCACGCTCTGACCATTGAAACGAGCGAAACCTGTGATGATGTTCTTGGCAAACTTAGGCTGAACCTCAAAGAACTCGCCGTTGTCTGTGATCGCACCAATTACCTTGTACATATCGTATGCCTGGTTTGGATCATCAGGAATAATCTCGTTCAGGGAATCATCCATGCGGTCGATAGGGTCTGTGCACTCTACGCGTGGAGCTTCTTCTGTATTGTTGCTTGGAATGTAAGAGAGCAGGCTCTTGATCATCTCGATAGCCTCTTCCTCTGTCTTAGCTGCGAAGTGGGTTACACCACTCTTGGTAGCATGGACAGATGCACCACCGAGGTGCTCAGCATCGATATCCTCGCCTGTTACAGTCTTAACCACCTTAGGACCAGTCAGGAACATATAAGATGTCTGCTCCTTCATGATGATGAAGTCGGTCAAACCTGGAGAGTAAACGGCACCACCGGCGCAAGGGCCCATGATGGCAGAAATCTGTGGGATGACACCAGAAGCAAGGATGTTGCGCTCGAAAATCTCACCATAACCAGCGAGGGCGCAGATACCTTCCTGGATACGTGCACCACCAGAGTCGTTCATGCAGATGACAGGTGCACCCATGGTCATAGCCATATCCATTACCTTACAAATTTTCTGTGCCATAGTCTCAGAGAGTGAACCGCCATTTACGGTAAAGTCCTGAGCATATACATAAACCAAGCGGCCAGCGATAGTAGCACTACCTGCTACGACACCATCACCGAGGTATTGTTTCTTCTCCATACCGAAGTTGGTGCAACGGTGCAATTTGAACATGTCGTACTCCTCGAAACTGCCAGCATCTACCAACATTTCGATACGCTCACGAGCTGTATATTTGCCACGTGCATGCTGCTTCTCGATAGCTTTCTCGCCACCGCCAAGACGAGCCTGTTCGCGCTTTGCGATCAGCTCCTTAATCTTTTCTATTTGTTTACTCATAATTGATTATTATGTATTGTTTTTTATTCTATGGAGTGTATGCAATGGGACGGATGGGTCCACGTTGCACAAATCGGTGGCAAAGATACTAAAAAAACCGCAGATAGCGAACTATCTGCGGTTAAATATTACGAATTATGCAAAAATATGTTCATTTTGTTCTGCTAAATGTTCATTTTAGCCTTTCTGACAACCCGAAATAATAATCTGACAACCCGAAATGATTAGAATTCGATGAGGACTCGGCCATTTACCTGTCTGCCTGTCAGATAATTCGGTACTGCATACTGCTGGTTGGTTACATCTGTTACCCAGTAATAGCTGTTGACGTTGTCGATACCGAAGAGATTGAGGCAATCTACCCCCAGCCAGATATTCTTGAAGATACTCTTCTTGGTGCCCTTGCTGTTGTCGAGCAGGCGATAGCTCATACCGATGTCGGCACGTTTGTAGGCTGGTGCTCGGAAGGTATTGGTCTCCAGTTCTCTGTGTGGTGTAGAGAATGGTAAACCGTCTGCCAGAGCAAGTTTTAGCGACATTCTCCACCGCTCTGTTCCTGGGAAGTAATCCGTGAAGAAGAGGTTTACTGCAAATCGCTGGTCTGTAGGTAGCGGCACGCCCTTTCCGTTGAGTTTCATCTGTGTATTCATCAGCGAGAAGGTAAGCCAGGAATCTGTTCCCGGTACAAATTCTCCATAGAGTTTCAGGTCGATACCGGCAGCGTGACCGCTGGCTCTGTTTTCTCCGTAATAGACCACCTTGACATTGTTGACAGAGTAGGGAATCAGATTACCCAATGCCTTGTAGTAGGCTTCTGCCGTGAAACGATAGCGCAGGTTGTTGATGCGGAAGCGGTAGTCGTATCCTGCTATGAAGTGGATGCTTCGCGGACTCTTGATCTTTTCATTGAGTGTGGCATAGGTGATGCCGTTGACCGTAGATGTATCGCGCAATTCCTTGAAGAATGGTGCCTGATAGTAGAGTCCGGCTGCAAATCTCAATGTGGTGTTCTCGCTATAGGCAGGGATAATACCGAGAGAGATACGAGGACTGAAGAGTGTTTCCTTGTTGAGGCTCCAATGGCTCATGCGCACACCATAGTTCAGTGTGAAATGGCTATGTCCTCCCTGACTCGTGAAACGATAGGTATCCTGCAGATAGGCTTCCATGCGGTTGGCATCGAGGGTATTTCTTGCCTTCATCGAGTATATCATATAGAGGTCTTTTCCATTATGCGGAACACTATAGCCTGCGCTGTCTCTCATCTCGTATTCTACAGAATTTTCAGAGATATGTTCCTTCTTATAGGTATATGCCACTTCGATGTCATGCTTTTTGGTCTTGTGTTTCAGGATGGCCTTGGCACTCAAGACGCGGGCTGTGAGATAGTTGCGTGCATGTTCGAAATAGGTTCCAACACCCAGATTTTCAGAGGTTTCTGTCTGGTCGAGCCAGTATTGTCCCTGAATATCGTATTTCTCCTGTTCTTTGCTATAGAAGGCACTTCCCAGGATAGAAAAACTGGTCTTGTCGGTGATGTTACGGGTGATGCCGAGTGTACCGAAGTAGGTGAGGAAACGGTCTTTTTCCTGTCCGTCGAAATAGACTCTGAAACTCTTTACGTCCTGCTGGGTTCCGAATGTTGTCTCTCGGTCGTGGGGAACAAAGTTGTAATGGTTGTCGGAGATATTTCCGATGAAATCTATCTTCCATCGCTTGTTGGGACAATAGCTCAGGTATGTCTGGTAGTCGAGGAAATTCGGCTTGTATTCGGCCTTTGTATCGGTGGTTCCCAGCAGATAACTATTAGTCTTATAGCGTATGCTGTTGAGCCATGACAACTTCTTGGTTCCCAGTCCGAAGTAGGCATCTGCACCCAGAAGACTGGCTGCTAAAGTGCCTTCTGTAACGGTCTTTTTGCTGCCTTTAGGTTGCAGCTTCTTATAGGTGATGTCGAGTGCCGAACTCATCTTGTCGCCATATTTAGCAGCATATCCACCCGTAGAGAATCCGATTTTATCCACCATATAGGGGTTGATGACAGATAGACCTTCCTGCTGACCGCTGCGCACGAGCAAAGGGCGATATACTTCCACATTATTTATATATACGGAATTTTCGTCGAAGGCACCACCGCGTACATTATATTGCGATGACAATTCATTGTGCGTACTTACACCAGCCTGTTGCTGGATGAGACCTTCCACGCCATTTCCTGATGCCGACGGTGCGAGTTTGGCATCCTCTGCTTTCAGTTCCTCGGTTTGTCCGGTCTGTATTTTCTGTCCGGTTACCTGTACTTCTGTTAACGTATTGTCATCGGTAAACAAAACCACTTGCAGGGTTTGTTTTCCTTTAGGATGACGGAGGATACGTACCTTAGGTTTGTATCCTATCATAGTAAACTTAACTACCACGCTATCAGCTGATTGCAGGTGCATGCTAAATTCACCTTTTAAGGAGGTAAATGCCACTTTTCCCTGCTTGAGCACGGAGACTGTGGCGAGTTCAACCGGGTTGTTGTCCTGGTCGGTTACCCTTCCTTGCAGCGTGAATCCCTGAGCCATCGCCTGTGTAGCAAAAGTGAATGCTAAGATGGCAAGATATATGATTTTCTGTTTCATTTCAAATTTGTTTCTTTATCATTAACTAACGTAAGAAACGTCAAATTATTATATGAAAGAGGGCGGGAAATGCAAAAACAGTATAAAACCATTAAAATACCAAACTTATGTGTTGCGTATTCCTGGAAATTATTACCAATCCTCAGTTGGAGGTGGCAGACCTGAGTGCTCTTGTCCTTTGCGTCCTCAGGCTTCCTTCTTGGTTTGGCTCAACTGTAGGGATTTGCATCTCAACCATGAACAGTTGCTTGACCTTTTTATCGACAAGGCTCATCTGGCACTGAATGATGGTGAAATGTTTGGTCCTGGTGGTGAGGGATTCATGCGCTTGAATGTGGCGAGTCCCCGCGTGATAATGAACAGAATATAATAAATCATAATCCCCCGTAGCTGATACGATTCGCATCAGTTGCGGGGGATTATGATTTTTGGCAATTTTGAACACATTGTGATATTTTATGAATAGTAAGATGTAGTGTAAAAGTCGTAACTTTGCACCTGATATCATGAACTGGCATATATCATAACGCCAGAATTGGTTCTACATATAAAAATATAACATAAAAACCAGAAGAATTCAAAAGAAAAAATGAAGAAAATATTTTTGTTTTGTATTGCGCTCGGTGCATTCTCTGCTATTCAAGCACAGGAGATGCTCACGTTGAGTCAGTGTCTGCAGATGGCTGTAGATAACAACCTTTCACTGCAGAAAAGCCGTAATGAGATAGCAAAGGGTAAGTATTCTATCAGTGAAAATCAGGCTAAGTTGCTCCCACAAATTAATGCGGTAGCCCAACTTAATGACAATTTTACTCCGCCCGTATCGGTTACAGATGGTTCGGCATACGGAAAGCCTTACAATGTGACTAAGACCTTGCAGTATAATGCTTCGGCAGGGCTCCAACTCCAGATGCCTCTCTACAATCAGATGGTATATACGGCCATAGATATAGCTAAGATTGCGGACCAGCTCAACAAACTCTCATATGAAAAGGCACGTGAGGATCTTATTATACAGACAGCTAAAATGTATTATATGGCACAGAACACTTCAGAACAGATACGTCTCGTGAACGACAATATCAGACGACTGGAAGAACTTCGTGACATCACGCAGGCTTTCTACGACAACCAGATGAGTCTTGAAGTGGATCTGAAGAGAGTGAATCTCAATATAGAAAACTTGACCGTGCAGCGCGATAATGCTGCTGCCATGCTCGAACAGCAGTACACCATGCTCAAGTATGTTATTGATTATCCTGCTGATAAGAATATCAAGGTGACTGATGTGAATCCTAATCAGATAGAAACCGTGAAAGCGGATGGTCTGAATGTCAATCTCTACGAACTGCAACTTCTGCAGCAGAAAAAGGAACTGACTCAAAAACAGATCAAACTGGCAAAGGATGGTTATCTGCCATCGGTCAGTCTGACTGGTAGTTTGATGTACTCTGCTTTCACCGATAAAATAGAGCATTGGATTCACTCGGGCGATTCTAACCACTGGTATGGTTCCAACGGTCTCGGCATCCAGTTGAGAGTGCCTGTATTTGACGGATTTGAAAAGCGCTCGAAAATCAGAAAGGCTAAAGTGGAGGCGGAGAGTGCCCGAATCGGTTATGAGGATGCACTCAAGGGTATGCGGGCCAATTATGTGAATGCAGTAAGTGAGGTAAACAACAGTCAGCGCAACTATAAGAAACAGTTGGATAATTACGTGCTTGCGCAGGATGTCTATAATGTGACTGCCGACCAGTATAAGGAGGGCGTAACATCTATGACTGCTGTGCTTCAGGACGAGATGCGCATGAGTGAGGCTATGAACAATTATCTGAATGCTTATTATCGCTACAAGGTGGCCAATCTGGCTCTGCTTAAACTCACGGGACAATTGGAGAAGGTGAAGTAGGGAAACTTGTGATGGTGTATGATTAATGGTTATAAATAGACTGTAAATTGAGAAAATAAGGAAATATTTAATAAATAAGAAAACAACAAATAAAGATTATAAAGGAATAAAATATGGAACAGAACGAAAAAGAAACCATTGGAGTTAAGAATGAAGAAAATGTAGAATCTACTCCTCAAACAACTCAGGAATCACATGAGGAAACTGCCAAGAAACTGAAGAAGCAGAGAACTCGTCAGATTGTGGCCAGTCTCATCGGTATAGCAATCCTGGCTTTCGGACTTTGGAAAATCGTCTGTCTTTTCTTAGATTACAGTTCAAATGAAACGAGTAATGATGCTCAGATAGAACAGTATATCTCACCAGTAAATCTTCGTGCCTCCGGTTATATCGCAAAGATTTATTTCAAGGAACATCAGGAGGTGCATAGGGGTGATACGCTTCTTGTACTCGACGACCGTGAGTACCGTATCCGCCTGATGGAGGCTGAGGCTGCCCTGAAGGATGCTAAGGCTGGAGCCAATGTAATAGATGCTACCCAGCAGACTACGGAGACTTCTGCTTCTGTTTATTCTGCTTCTATTGATGAAATCGAAGTACGCCTGGCTAAGCTTGCCAAGGACTGTGAGCGATACCGCAATCTGGTAGAAAAGAAGGCGGCTACTCCTATCCAATTGGAGCAGCTTGAGGTGGAATATGCTGCCACCAAGAAGAAGTTGGAGTCTGTAAGAAAGCAACAGGCTGCTGCATACAAGGGAGTCAACGAGGTATCTACCCGCAAGCAGAATGTGGCTGCTGCCATCGAGCGAGCTCAGGCTGCAGTGGAAATGGCTAAGTTGAATCTCTCTTACTGTGTGGTAGTGGCTCCATGTGACGGAAAGTTGGGACGCCGCTCTATCGAGGAGGGACAGATGGTGAACGCAGGTACTACCATTACCTATATCCTACCCAATAACCAGAAATGGGTGATTGCCAACTACAAGGAAACGCAGGTAGAAAATCTCTATGTTGGGCAGAAGGTACGCATAACGGTAGATGCTGTAAGCAATAAGGAGTTTGAGGGTACGGTTACTGCAATCTCTGGCGCTACGGGTTCTAAGTATTCACTCGTTCCGACAGATAATTCGGCAGGTAATTTTGTGAAGATCCAGCAGCGTGTGCCTGTCAGAATTGATTTCACCAATATCAGTAAGGAGGATAATGCCCGTCTTGCTGCTGGTATGATGGTGGTAGTGAAGGCTGAAAGAAAATAAGCGCAGAAAGGAAATAAGTAACATGAAAGAAAATGTTGGAAGAAATCAAGTAACATGTTAGAAGAATATAAGAATTATCCATTTTATGACTGGGTGCCGAAACCTCTTGGCATCATCTTCATGATCATCCTCTTCGTGCCGATGATTACGATGAGCGGTGTCTATTCTGCTAATAGCGGCGAGATGATGAGCGGACTGGGCATTCAGTCGGAATACATCGCTTTTGCCGGTTTCTGCACCTCCATAGGAATGGCGGCTTTCTCTCCATTCTTCTATGAATTGGTGTGCATCCGAAGAGAGAAGATGATGTGCATCGTGGGGTTCTCCATTCTCTTTATACTCAGTTTTGTCTGTGCTCAGACCGACTCTTTGTTTATTCTCGGACTGTGCAGTTTGCTGATGGGTTTTGTGCGCCAGACTCTCTTGATGGCGCATCTCTTCGTGCTCATCAAATATGCTTTCGGCATAGAGGCAACCAAAAATATCACTCCGGGATGCGAACCTACTACGGAAGAGGCCTGGGATGCTGTTGACAGCGAAAAGATGGTGTCGCAGCCTGTCATCTATCTTTTCTTCATGATCATCGGTCAGCTCGGTACCTGGCTTACAGCATGGTTGGCATACGCTTATGAATGGAAGTATGTGTATCATTTCATGATGGCATTCATGCTGGCGGGCATTATCATCGTCTTCTTCACCATGCCTTATCATAAGTATCCGATGCCGAAGTTCCCCATCACGATGTCGAAGTTTGGCAATGTGACGGTGTTCAGTATCATGCTCTGCTCCTTTGTCTATGTCATGGTCTTCGGCAAGACCTTAGACTGGTTTGATGATGGGTCGATCCGTTTCTCTACGATAATCTGCATCATCTTCACGGGCTTGTTCATCTATCTGGAGTTGACCCGCCGTTCTCCTTATTTTATAATGGAGGTATTTAAGTTGAGAGTCATCAATTATGGCATCATGCTTTTCTTCCTCCTGATGGTGTGCAATTCCAGTGCGATGTTTGTCAATGTCTTCACCAATGTCGGTATGAAGATAGACAATTGGCAGAATGCCACCTTGGGCAACTGGGTGATGGTGGGATATACTGTGGGCCTGATCTTTGCCGTAATAGCCAGGGCGAAGGGAGTACACCTCAAGTGGATGTACTCGTTGGGCTTTCTTTTCATTGGAGCTTATGCCCTGTATATGTATTTCGAGGTGCAGAATGATGGTATGTATGAGCGCATGAAGTGGCCTATTATCATTCGTTCTACGGGAATGATGCTGCTCTATTCGCTCATCTCCACGATAGCCAACCAGCGTATGCCTTACCGGTTTATGTCCACTTGGGTCTGCATCATGCTTACCGTGCGTATGGTCATTGCTCCAAGTATCGGTTCGGCTCTCTACACCAATGTACTTCAGCATCGCCAGCAGTATTATGTAACACGGTTTGCGCAGGACTTCGACCGTACGAGCATTCAGACTGCCAATACTTACGATCAGACGGTGTATGGTATGAAATATCAGGGAAAAAGTGATGCTGAGGCTCAGGAAATGGCAGCTATGTCGGTCAAGGGAAAAGTACAGGTGCAGGCTACGCTTACCACCATCAAGGAAATGGCAGGTTGGACTTTCTATGGTTGTCTGGCTTGTGCCCTGCTGATGCTTGTCATCCCATGGCGTAAGCGTGATCTGAAAGAACTGACTCGAGAGTATCTGCTGAAGAATGTGAATATACATTCGCTCGGAAGAAGGTAGGATAATGCTAAAATTTCATAAATTAGCAAGACATTCTGCGAAATGAAATGATATTTTGTTATCTTTGTCATTTTAGGATCATGGGGATCTATTTAGTACCCATGCCGTTAACGAAGAAATCATCATGGAGATAACAGATAATATCATCATCAGTGAAGCCAATGAGTTTCCTCATTCTCTGATGCAACCTTTTTATTCTGACTTTGTCGGAATCATTATTTGTCAACAAGGGATGTTCCGTTTCTGCGTAGATGGAACATCCTTTGCCGCATCTGCCGGAGAGACCGTTTTTCTCTCCAAAGGTCTTATGTTTCAAGTTTTGGAAACTTCTCAGAACCTATGCTTTACTTTGCTTTTTTATCGTGTAGAACAGATACGCCACATGTTGGGAAATACCGTTGTTGCCATGCGGCTTTATTCTACTCTTTATCCCCAGTCGTGTGTCGTCATGCATACGGAATATGAAGAAATGCTGAATGATTATATTCGGATGCTCCACACATTGGAATGCCAGACGCTGCGAGATACTTATAGTTGTCATGAGCAAAACCTGCTTCTCATGGCTGTCACCTACAGGCTCTGCAGCATCTTCTCTGCATCTTTCAAACCCGTTGGGAAGAAGATGGACCGCAAAATTGAAATATTCGAAACTTTAGTGAAGTTGATAGAACAGAATTTTATGCGTGAACGCAGTGTGGCTTTTTATGCAGACAAACTTTGTGTCACTTCGAAATATCTCACCGTGATGGTGAAATCTCTATGCGGAAAGACAGTCCAGCAACTTATCTTTAAGGCGATTATCCGTCGCAGTATTTACTTGATGAAGAATACCAATAAGACCATATTGCAGATAGCTACAGAATTGAGTTTTCCAAACGCTTCTGCCTTTGGTACGTTTTTCAAAAAACATACGGGACTTTCTCCAATGAATTTCCGCCATGCAATGGAATTATAGGAATTACAAATTACAAATGAGAAATGAGGAATGGGTGAAAAATGTTGTGAGAACAAGAAAGTAAAGTGGGAGAGAATATAGACTTTTAATGAGATAGAATTAGAGGGCATATCAAAGCCGCAGTGACTTTAATACGCCCTCTTGTATTTGATTATCTATTAGGCAGTAAACAACTTGGCGAAAGCTTCAGCTGTCTTGCCTGTATATACTACCATCTCTGTGACTGGTTTGTAACCGAAGTCCTGAAATGAAAGGAGTTGGGTGGCAACAAACTGATGGTCATCCGAGAGGCAAGCTTCCAACTTTACATTGCCCATGTTGATGGCAGATACAGGAAACTTATTGATAGCAGTTTCCACATCGTTAGGATCTGCAGAAAGAATGTTACCCAACTTCTTTCCATCCTCTGCGGAGTATTCTTTCTCCTTTATCTTAATCACACTGTTGGTTGGTTTGTAAATGAGTTTACAACTCAAACCTAAGAAACCTTTCTTTACTTCTATATCATTGAGCGCCATAACATCGGCACCCATCTCTAAATGATTAATCTTTGCCATATTCTTTAATTACTTATTCTTTTCTTGTTTATAAATGTCGAACCATCTCTTTAGGTTCGAATTGTCTTGATATGTCCAAACCGTCTTTGTATGTTCGAACATACTTATATATATAGAACTGTTTTTATAAAATATAAGGGTGGGTGTGACCTGCCTTATCGTATGCTGATAGCATGCGGTAAAACAGAATGAGATATAAAAAGAGAAGAATAAGTGCTAACACCGTAGATGTCGCAGGCAAATGACGTAATATTTGCTGGCGACATCAAAGTGGATAGGGGCTGTTTCCATACGGAAAGACTCCATGCCACTTATATTTGCAGTTAGAAGTGAAGATAAAAACTTGATTTTATTAAAAAGCAATCTACTTGCAGATGGATTACTCTGGATATTGCCATTTGGCAATAATCGCTGTGGACGATTGCTGCAAACGCGATAGGCGATTGTTGAAGCATCTTCCAACTGTGCATCTTGCTTGTTTTGCTTGTGTTCTATCTGAGTAAGTCGGTCCTCGGAATGGCTTTCCTTGTTGAACAGTTCCATTGAATCTTGATTCTCGGAATGTTGACCTGCAATAAATTGATTCTCCGAAAAACTACTCTCGGAAAGAAATAATTCTGATGACTCTGCAAAGGGAAGACTCAAAGTTTCTGGGACGGATGACGCCTTACCATAGTTTGTGAAAACCATGGACATCAGGAAGATGATGTATAATGCCAACTGTCTCATAACTTTATCTATTGATTGATTTGGTTTTATCTATGATTGATTCATCTATAGATTTGATTTCATGGATTTTTCCATGCGATTTGGTGACAAAGTTACGATTTTTCTCTGAAAACTGCAAATTTTAAGCAGATGTTTTAGTTTCTTTATTACTTTTTCGTCATAAGAGAGGGGGATTCGGTGTCTCTATTTGAGTACCCGAAGCCCCCTCGCTTTATCGTTATAAGAATCTACATTTATTTACCTGACAATTGTTTTGCCATGTTTTCTGCTGCTTTTCTTCCGTCTCCCATGGCGAGAATCACAGTAGCACCACCTCTTACGATGTCGCCACCGGCATAGATCTCTGGTTGTGAACTCTGCATCTGCTCGTTTACTGCAATAGTGTTCTTTCTGCCAAGTTCCAGTCCCTCAATACTCTGAGGAACGAGTGGATTAGGGCTAACACCTACTGCCACAATCACCTGGTCGCACTCTATTGTGATGGTCTCTCCTGTAGCTTCAGGACGGCGACGGCCGCTGGCATCAGGTTCACCCAACTGCATTACGTCGAGTACAACAGCCTTTACTGCTCCCTTCTCGTCAGCCTCATATTCCTTCGGGTTGTGGAGTGTCAGGAAGGTAATGCCTTCTTCCTTGGCATGCTTTACTTCTTCCAGTCGGGCTGGCATTTCTGCCTCTGAGCGGCGATAGACCAGCGTGACATCTGCACCCAAGCGCTTCGCAGTACGGCAACTGTCCATAGCTGTATTTCCACCGCCTACAACTACTACTTTCTTGCCTAAGTTGATAGGTGTGTCGCTATGAGGGTTGGCTGCGTCCATCAGGTTCACGCGGGTCAGGTACTCATTGGATGACATAATGTTCAAGGCATTCTCGCCAGGAATATTCATGAAGTTAGGCAGACCTGCACCAGAACCCACGAAGATGCCCTTGAAACCCTGTTCGTTCAGTTCCTTTACGGAAATTGTCTTACCAACAATGCAGTCGGCAATGAATTTTACACCCATTTTCTGAAGATTCTCAATTTCTACATCCACGATGGCATTAGGCAGACGGAACTCTGGAATACCATATTTCAATACTCCGCCAATCTCGTGAAGTGCCTCGAATACTGTTACGTCGAATCCCTTCTTGGCCATATCGCCTGCGAAACTCAAACCGGAAGGACCAGAGCCTACTACTGCTACCTTTATACCATTGGCTGGTTCCAGTTCTGGAACGGAAATGTTTCCGCTCTGGCGCTCGTAGTCAGCTGCAAATCGCTCAAGATATCCGATTGCCACTGCAGGCTCGTTCATCTTGAGGTGGATACATTTGCTCTCGCATTGTTTCTCCTGTGGACATACACGACCGCAAACGGCAGGCAGGGCAGAGGTGTTTTTCAGAACCTTAGCTGCTGCTAAGAACTGGCCGCGTTCGATATTCTTGATGAAAGATGGAATATTGATGCTTACAGGACAACCTTCCATACAGGTAGGTTTTGGACAGTCCAGACATCGCTTGGCTTCTGTCAATGCCATCTCCTTGGTTAAACCGATATTAACCTCTTCTGTACGTGTGGTGGCACGGTATACTGGATCCAACTCAGGCATCTTAACACGCTCTATGGCAGTGCGCTCTTTTGCTTTCATCGAAGTGCGTAACTGCTTGCGCCACTCAGAGTTGCGGTCGGTAAGCTCAGCGATACTTTCTGTAGTAGGCTCTACGTCCATCATTACATCTGTCGTCTCCTTATTCTTGTTTGTTTCTACTGTTGCAAGGTGCTCTTCGAAATGTTCCATCTCTTCACGCTCTGCATCCTTGAAGGTACCCATGCGCTTGAACATCTCATCCCAGTCAACCAATGCTCCGTCAAACTCAGGACCGTCGATGCAGACAAACTTAGTCTTGCCACCAATGGTCAATCGGCAGGCACCGCACATACCTGTACCATCCACCATAATCGTGTTGAGGGATACATCTGTAGGGAGATTATATTTCTGAGTCAGGAGACAGCAGAATTTCATCATGATAGGAGGGCCGATGGCGAATACCTTATCGATGTGCTCCTGATTGATGAGCTTTTCGATACCGACAGTTACAACACCTTTCTCGCCGTAACTTCCGTCATCGGTCATGATAATCAGTTCGTCACTGGAAGCGCGAACTTCATCTTCCATGATTACCAATTCCTTGTTGCGGCCAGCAATCACAGAGAGAACACGGTTGCCTGCAGCTTTGAGGGCACGCATGATAGGGAGCATTGGAGCTACACCTACACCACCGCCCGCACAGATTACTGTACCATAGTTCTCGATATGGGTTGGATTGCCGAGAGGACCCACAACATCATGGATTTCATCTCCTTCGTTGAGATTACAGAGTTTGGTAGATGATAATCCAACCTTCTGCACAACCAGAGTGATGGTGCCTTTTTCTATGTCTGCATCAGCGATAGTCAGAGGCATACGCTCACTATTGTCATCCACACGGATGATGACGAAGTTACCTGCCTTGCGGCTTTTAGCTATCAAAGGTGCTTCTACGTCGAAACGATATACCTTCTCTGAATATTGTATTTTTTTGATAATCTTGTTCATGAGGTTATTTTTGGTTATTATGTTTACTCTATAAGTTGTTTTTGTATAATTTGGTTCCGTGATAAAAAAGCAAAAGGATAACGTCGGCTGTAGAAATGCAGCCGATGTTATCCTCGTACTTAATATTGTTGGCCAGTGAATCCCAGCCAGATATTTGAATTAATCGATGTTCATAATCTGATTAGTCGAAGTTCTTGTCATCCAACATCTCGAAACCGCAGTAAGGTACCAATACCTTTGGTACACGGATACCCTCTGGTGTCTGGTTGTTCTCCAGGATGGTTGCTACAATACGTGGCAAGGCGAGAGCAGAACCGTTCAATGTGTGGCAAAGTTCAATCTTCTTGTCCTCTGCATGACGGTAGCGGCAGTGGAGGCGGTTAGCCTGATAGCTCTCAAAGTTGGATACTGATGAAACCTCCAACCAGCGACCCTGTGCTGCACTCCATGTCTCGAAGTCGTAGCAGATAGAAGAGGTGAAACTCATATCACCACCGCAGAGGCGGAGGATATGATATGGTAATTCCAACTTCTTCAAAAGACCCTCTACGTGATCAAGCATCTCGTTCAAGCTCTCGTAAGAGTGACCTGGTTTGTCAATACGTACAATTTCTACCTTGTCAAACTGGTGCAAGCGGTTCAAACCACGCACGTCCTTACCATAGCTACCAGCCTCACGACGGAAGCAAGCAGAATAAGCACAACGCTTGATAGGGAGATCCTTCTCGTCGAGGATAACATCACGGAAGATGTTGGTTACAGGAACTTCTGCAGTAGGGATAAGGAAGAGGTTATCAAGATTAGCATGATACATCTGACCCTCCTTGTCTGGCAACTGACCTGTACCGCGACCAGAATCCTCGTTTACTACGTAAGGAGGCTGAATCTCGAGGTATCCACTCTTGCGAGCTTCATCCAGGAAGAAAGCCTCGAGCGCACGCTGGAAACGGGCCATCTTGCCGATATATACAGGGAAACCAGCTCCAGTAATCTTCACACCGAGGTCGAAGTCAACGAGGTTGTACTTCTTCAGGAGATCCCAGTGGCAGAGAGCATCTGGACCGAGGTTAGGCTTTTCGCCACCTTCTTTGACAACCACGTTGTCTGCTGCATCCTTACCCTCAGGTACCTGCTCGCAAGGAATGTTAGGGATTTCGAGCAACTGGTTGGTCATATCATTCTGAGCCTTCTCCATAATCTCTTCAAGTGCCTTGGCGTCAGCCTTGAGCATAGCTACCTGAGCCTTTGCGGATTCAGCTTCTTCTTTCTTGCCTTCTTTCATCAAAGCACCGATCTGCTTTGCAAACTGGTTGGCTTGCTGCTTGTTGTTGTCAAGCTTCTGCTGAGCCTCACGACGGATTTTGTCGTACTCCAATACTTTCTCTACGGCCTCACGAGCATTAGGAAAATGCTTTTTTTCAAGACCTTTGACTACACGTTCAGTCTCTTCACTGATAAGTTTAAGTGTAAGCATAAGATATATATTTTATTTAAAATTATTAATCACGGTAAACGTTATTTGCTAACTGAAGGCAAAATTACAAAAAATATTTCTTTTAGCGCAATAAAATGGGTAGAAAATGTTGTTTTAGGGACAAAAATAAGTACAAATGGGCTTATTGGGTAGAAACGAAGAAAGCCTGCATCGTCTGATGCAGGCTTCTATGTTGTTTGTTTGGAATAAGTTTTTCTAAAACTTTAAAATTTAAGCGTCAGCTTTCTTGGTCTTCTCAGCATAAACCTCAGGAGAGAGAACAGAAACTGTACTCTTATCCTTGCGGCCCTTGTGGAAGTAAACGATACCGTCTGTCAAAGCATACAATGTATCATCCTTACCCTGAGCTACATTCTCACCTGGGAAGTGCTTGTTACCACGCTGACGAACGATGATGTTACCAGCGATGATGCTCTGACCACCCCAGATCTTAACGCCTAATCTTTGTGAAGCTGATTCACGGCCGTTCTTAGAACTACCAACACCTTTCTTATGTGCCATTTCTAATTCCTCCTAATTTAAGCGATTACAGATTTGATTGTTACCTCTGTGAACTGTGCACGATGACCGTTCTTCTTGCGATAGTCCTTGCGGCGCTTCATCTTGAAGACGATTACCTTGTCACCCTTTACGAGTGGGTTCACAACTTCTACTACTACTTTTGCACCCTCTACAGTTGGGGCACCGACAGTGATTGCGCCGTCTTTGTCAACGAGCAAAACCTTGTCGAACTCAACAGTCTTACCTGCTTCTACATCCTTGATGTGATGTACGAAGAGCTTCTTGCCCTCCTCAGCCTTGAACTGCTGACCGTTAATTTCTACGATTGCGTACATTAATTTAATATATAAACGGGTTTTTCCGCGAGGCGTCCTGCAACGTGCCGGCACTTATTTGAGCCCCAACGAACTTAACTTTTCTGTAATATTTGCCCATACATGAGCATTCGGAGTGCAAAAGTACTACTTTTTTCTGTTATAGCCATGTTTCCTGTGAAAAAATATCGAAGTTTTATAAAGTTTTAACGGAATTGGTGGGGTTGAGACGCTCCTTGGCTCTAAAAAGTTGTTTTCTTTGACTTCTTTTACTATTTTTCTGAAGGTTTTGTTCTATGGCTATGTTATGATGCTTATTTTGTTAATGCTGGTTAATTTCTTTTCGGAAATGCAAGGAATCTAATGGAATGTTGTTTTAAAGTCGGTTGTCTTCTCGAAGAAAGCGTCATGATGGCTCTTTTGATGGAGAGACATGTTTATATCGTATAATGATTAAATTAGATAGATTATGAAAAAAAGTGTAATGACTATCGCCACAATGGCTTTGGCGATGACAATGGTTTCTTGTGGCTCTTGTAAGAAAGTTCAAGGTGGAGTGAAAGGAACGGAGAGTATGGAAGCTACTAAAAGTGAGGAAGCTATGGATGAGGGATATCTTATCTTGTCGGATGAACAGCGTAGTATTGTAGATAAGAACAATGGCTTCGCCCTCAATCTCTTCCATGAAATTTCAGGTTTTGATTCTAAGGTGGTTTCCCCAATGAGTATTTCTTATCTGATGGGTATGTTGGCAAACGGAGCTGATGGACAGACTCGTGAGGAAATTTTGAAGACTATCGGTTGTGAGGGTGTTTCTGTGGAAGATTTGAATGCTCTTTATAAAATGATGCTTCAGAAGGCAAATAGTCTGGATAAGCAGACAGCTGTGAATATCGCCAATTATATTGCGCTCAACAAACAGTATCAGCTCAAGAATACATTCGCTGGAATTATGAAGAATGATTATCAGGCTGGTGTAGAGAATCTTGATTTCGCTTCTTCTGCATCTGTTAAGCATATCAATCAGTGGTGTAGCAAACAGACCAATGGTATGATTCCAAGCATGATCAGTCAGTTGGATGCCAATGCGGTTTCCTGTATCATGAATGCTATCTATTTTAAGGGAGCATGGACAGATAAGTTTGATAAGAAGAATACGAAGTTGGAGGCATTTCATGGATATACCCGTGATATCAAGAAGGCTCAGATGATGCATCGCCAGGCAAAATATCAGTATGCTGATGGTGCTGGATATTCTGCAGTTCGCATTCCTTATGGCAATCGTTCATACGAGATGGTTGTGTTGCTTCCTAATCAGGGTAGTTCTATCGACGAGATGATGAAAAAGGTGGATGTGAAGTCGCTGGCTGAGCTGCGTGATAAGATGGACGAATGTATGGTTGACTTGAAGTTGCCTCGATTCTCTACAGAGTTAAGTCTGTCTTTGAATGGTATCATCAGCAAGTTGGGTGCACCTTCGATGTTTGGTGGAAATGCCAACTTCTCAAATTTTGCAACTGGCAGTCTGTCTATTTCCAAGATGCTGCAGAAGGCGAAGATAGAGGTGAGTGAGGAAGGTACAAAGGCAGCGGCAGTAACTGCTGCTATTATGACGATGAGTCTTCAGCATCCTGATGAACCACGTCGAGTTGACTTCCATGCAGACTGTCCTTTTGTGTATATGATTACGGAGGCGAATACTGGTGCAATATTATTTATGGGACAATTTACGGGATCGGAACTTTAATTCCAAAGATGAATTTCTCAGAATGTATTAGAACCAATATGAGCTTCTCGCTATGTGTGAACCCGATATAGTCCTCTCCCTATATATATAATAAGGTGTAAAAATGCGAGTGGGAGAGAAAAAGGTGAAAAAATAAAGAAAAATGCATTTTTCTTGAAAATTCTTTCCGAAAAATTTGGTGGAACCGAAAAAATGTATTACCTTTGCACTCGCATTTGAGAAACAATGTTTGTTGATTCAGAAATGAGTCCAATCAGGAAGGTTGGGTGAGTGGCTGAAACCACCAGTTTGCTAAACTGACGTGCGGGTTACCGTACCGGGGGTTCGAATCCCCCACCTTCCGCAAACATGTTTCAAAAGTGTACCGTTGGTCGATTCATCTAATGGTTAGGATACAAGATTCTCAATCTTGGCATAGGGGTTCGATTCCCCTATCGACTACGACGGAATGACATATAGAAGCCGGCGAGTAACCGACTTTTTTTTTATGGTCGATTCATCTAATGGTTAGGATACAAGATTCTCAATCTTGGCATAGGGGTTCGATTCCCCTATCGACTACAATGAAGTCTTCATCTTTTTGGATGAAGACTTTTTTTGTTTCTATTTCTTTGGCTATTTCCTATTTTTGTTTTATCTTTGCAGAATGAAACAAATGAGAATTCATAACAAGTTCAGAGGTATTGCGTTGCTGGCGGCCTTTGCTTTATCGTGTGGAGTAGGGGTGGCTCAGCGTTCAGAGATACATAGCTCGCGTGTGACTACCTTGCAAGTGGTTGGGGGTGACAACTGGCTGTCAATGCCTGTGGTGACGCTTGGCGGACAAACTGTACAGGTTTCTTTTGATGACCTTACGCATGACTATCATCGTTATTGTTATAAAATCGTGCATTGTGATGCGGACTGGAATGAGTCTGCAGGATTGTTTGTGAGTGATTACCTTGCTGGATTCAATGGAGAACTGACTATTGATGACTTTGAAGAGTCGCTCAATACCAATCAGCTTTATACTCATTATCAACTCCGTATTCCAAATGAGAACTGCCGTATCACCATGGGTGGCAACTATAAGTTGATGGTTTATGATGAGAATCGTGAGAATGAACCGATGCTTACAGCTTGTTTTATGGTAGTTGATCCGCAAGTGAATGTGACAGTTGGCTATCGTTCGAATACTGACATTGATGTCAATAAGAGTCATCAGCAGGTGAGTGTTCATGTAGATTATGGTAATTTGCGAATTACGGATCCTCAGCGTCAGCTCCGTATGGTGGTGTTGCAGAATGGAAGATGGGATAATGTGGTGCGTGATCCTAAGCCAGACTATATTAGTGCTGATGGCTTGCAGTGGACGCATTGTCGTGATTTGATTTTTCCGGCAGGCAATGTCTATCGGAAGTTTGAGATGCTTGATATGAATCATACAACGATGGGACTGGATGAGATGAAATGGGATGGCAATGAGTTTCATGCTTTTGTGCAACCGGATTTGCCCCGTCCGAGCTATGTGCATGATGAAGCGCCACAGGGGTCGTTTTTTATTCGCAACAGTGAGAATCTAGATAATGATTTTATTTCAGACTACGCCTGGGTGCATTTTTCTCTGAAGGCTCCTCGTCAGATGGGCGATGTTTATCTGAATGGTGATTGGACGCATGATCGGTTTCTTCCAGCTTATCGGATGGAATACGATGAAAAGACGCAATCTTACGAGGGAAAGGTGCTGATGAAACAGGGTTATTACAGTTATCAGTATCTGGTACTTAAGGATAATGGTACTACGCAGCCTGTTACGTCGGAGGGTTCGTACTTTCAAACTCAGAATAAGTATCAGGTCTTGGTGTATTATCGTGGAACGGGCGATAGGACTGATAGGCTTGTTGGTTTCAAGGAAGTGAGATGAGGTCTGTTGGATTCATGGAAGTGAGGCCTCTTGGCTTCGGAGAAATGAAGCCTATGGATTTTTTTTTAGTTGATAAAAGTAATGAAACGTATTTTTTTTCAAATATCATTGTTGTTGACTATGGTTATGTCGCTTCAGGCGCAAAATACCATATTAGATAGCTCTGTGCATAGAATCACGTCTGGTAGTTCTTTGCAGAGTATGATTTTTAATAATTATCCCCCAAAGCATGAGGTGCGTGCTGTGTGGCTGACCACGATTGGCGGTATCGACTGGCCTCATTCCTATGCGCAGTCTGCTTATTCTGCCGAAAAACAAAAGCAGGAATTGGTTGGGATTCTGAATCGTTTGCAGAAAGCGCACATTAATACGGTGCTTATTCAGACCAGAGTACGTGGTACGATGATCTATCCCTCAGCTTATGAGCCTTGGGATGGTTGCTTGTCTGGTTTTCCTGGAAAAAGTCCGGGTTATGATGCGTTGAAGTTTGCGATAGAGGAGTGTCACAAACGGGGTATGGAATGTCATGCATGGGTAGTTACAATTCCAGTGGGTAAGTGGAATGCCTTGGGGTGTAAGTCGCTTCGCAGTCGCTTTCCGGGGTTGATCAGGAAAATCGGACCTGATGGATATATGAATCCGGAAGATAATAGAACGGCGGACTATCTTGCGCAAATTTGTAGCGAAATAACCCGTAATTATGATGTGGATGGCATCCATCTCGATTATATCCGCTATCCGGAGACTTGGAATATCAAGGTGAGTCGTGAGAAGGGGCGACAGTTTATTACCCGTATCGTTGAGGCGATACATCGTAATGTGAAGCGCGAGAAGCCTTGGGTGAAAATGAGCTGTTCTCCTATCGGTAAGTTTGATGACCTTGGCCGTTATTGGAGTCATGGCTGGAATGCCTATACCAAAGTCTGTCAGGATGCGCAGGGTTGGCTCAAGTCGGGTCTGATGGATGAACTTTATCCGATGATGTACTTTCGAAACGAACAGTTCTTTCCTTTTGCTATCGACTGGGCAGAACAGAGTCATGGCAAGATTGTGGTGCCTGGTTTGGGAATTTATTTCCTGGATCCTAAGGAAGGTAAGTGGAAGATAGGGGATATAACTTCCGAAATGTATCATTTGCGCAATATCGGACTGGGACATGCTTTTTTCCGTAACAAGTTCTTGCTTGACAACCGACAGGGTATCTACGATTTCACATCCAAGGAATTTAATCTCTATCCGTCTTTGGTGCCGGCTATGAAGTGGGAGAGCAGGCGTATTCCTGTTGCGTCATCTCATTTGAAAACACAGCAGGTGGGAGGAAAAGTAGTGCTTACCTGGAATAATGCTGCGCAATATGAGGATGGAACTGCAGTTTCTACACCTTATATATATAATAATATATATGCGAGTAGAACTTATCCGGTAGATACAGAAGATGCAAGAAACCTGATTTCGGCAAGAATGATGGGCAATCAGATAACACTCGACCTTTCGGGAGATGAAAATCCACTCTTTTTTGCTGTTACTGCAATGGATGGATATGGAAATGAAAGCCGTCCGGTGCAAAATGTTGCCAAAGTTGAGGACTTTCTGCTGGAACGACAGGGTAAGGCAAAAAAGCTAAAATGCAGCGATGGAAGACTTTTCTTACCAGAAAGTGCAAAAAATGCAGATGCTACTTGTTTTTTGGTAGAATCCTTGTTAGGACAGCCTTTGAAAGTGCTTCGAAGTAGTAGTAACTATCTGAATATAAGTAGTTTAAGTGAAGGTGTGTATGTGCTGAAAAGCCTGAATAAAAAGGGTGTTTCGCATACCTTTGGAACCTTCTATATCAGAAAAAATAAAAAAAGTTAGAAAAAAGTTGCGAAAAAAATTGGTGGTTTCAAAAAAATGTAGTACCTTTGCACTCGCAATTCAGAAATGAGGCTTTAAGAAGCACCCTTAGCTCAGTTGGTAGAGCAACTGACTCTTAAT
>NZ_QTXV01000090.1:0-9434 GCF_003461825.1 Prevotella sp. AM42-24
GGAGAAGATAATGAACTGTAAAACATAGGGTTAGGGATTCGCCCCTCCCCTTACTCTTTTACTTGCTTACATAAAATAATAATTGAATAAAACATTTGGATTATGAAAAAGGAAGCATTTTTGCTGTTGACGTCAGAGGAAGGTATGAAGCACAGGAGTCAGAGACCGATAGAGCCAGAAGCTGCGTTTGGACAGATGAAGGCAGGCATGCATTACAAGCGATTCAGGCATTTCGGAAAGGACAGTTTTGCGCAGTTTTGTTATCGATAAAACAAGAAAAGTAAAGCTTCTATACAATATAATAAGATTCCCCTTGTAAAGAAAGACTACGATTCAACTAAAATATACAGAAAGACACACAAAAAAGGGTGCGTCACAGGCTTATGACACACCCTCATTGAGGTCTAATGATGCGCATCGTTAGATGTTAATGATGCGCATCGTTAAGTCGTGTAGATTTTCGACAAGTTATGTTCTTGAAAATCTGCAAATTTCAGCAAACTACTAGTAGTCCGAATATAGCTTATTTTATTCCATTATCAAAATGATTATGGAGGCACAAAGCAGTAAGACTCCTGTGCCTTGTGTATGTTTCACTTTATTGCAATGGAAAGTCTTTTTGCCCGATTGTAACTACCTTTACTTATTGCAGTCGATTTTCTTAATCCCTTTCCATAGCAATATAAAATAGACAATAAAACTCACGATATCAGGTAAAATGTCTTCCGCAAAATATTGCCAGTCATCTGTATATTTTATGAATTTACATAAAAATAAACTTTTACAGACTATGCACCAAACTAAAATTATAGAAATGGTAAACCAGTATCCTTTTAAGAACATTTTTTTCATAATTATGCTTTAATTGAAAGATTATCTATTCGTTTAAAGAGTCATTCATGAGTTATTTTATATATACTCTCCCAGAGAAATATAAGATAAGCTATTAAACTAACAAAATCTGGAAATATAGACATAAAGAATATTCCATTGCTTGTACTTTTACTTTGTGACCCTAAGGATATCAGTAAAAGTAAGCTTTTGTTTAAAATGCACCAAAAAAGAACTATAGCCACAATTAGCCAATAATATTTTTTTAAAGATTTTTTCATAATTATCTCTTTGACTTGAAAAGTATAGCGCTAGATATATTTAAATTCGGAAGGTTGACAGAACTATCTATAATCGGTCCTTTTGTTCTTTTTAAAAGGTTATTCCAAAATGATTTCCCTTGCGAATCTATCGGACTTCTATGGCGTGTCGCAAAATCAGAATCATTTGATTTTTCTCTAATATGATAGTCTGCATTTTGTATATCTCCAGGAGAACTCACAAAAGGAGTTTTATTTATGACCCAATCATCTGAATTTTGATAATCTACGGTTTTTACGTTTGGGGATGCATTGGTTGTAATATCTGCAGCTTGAAAAGGGTTAATATGTACAATTTCTTCTACACTATACCCATGACCTATAAGATAACTTGCAATACCTTCAGCAAATGCTGCTCCCATACTATGAGTTACAAATTTGAATGTTTCTCCTTGTTTTAAACCAGATACTATTTTTTTTATATTATCTTCGGCATATCTGTAACCAGCGCTAATACGGCTTTTTGCACTTGATAAAGGTTTATAATCTTTATCTGTAAAAAAGATTTCTTTATCATTCCAGTATTTTATGGCACCTTGGATAAATGGAGACTTTCTTCCATTCCAGTATTGTTCTCCTGCAGGAGGTGAACCAAAGCCTATTTTCCCATTTACAAAGACAATTTTATTTCCATCAGGTTCAACAAACTTTATCGGTTTACCAACACAGTAAACATATCCACTAATGCTTGGATATTTCTCTGTAAAAGCATCCACTCCATACCACAGTGATGACACAGGATTCATATACCTCGCCCCATAATAATACAGTCCAGTTTCCTGGTCTAATTCCTTACCATTGAACTTATACGGCATATCCTCAGATGAAGTATGTTCATCCATCAGCAACTCTCCGTATGGCAGGTAGGCATCATGCTGGGTGATGTTACCTCTGTCGTCCGTAATGTAAGACGTACTGCCAAGGTGATCACTGTGATAGAAGAAAGTTTCCTCTTTTGTAGTGTCATTAGGGATGTAGCCATAACCAGCCTGCGGGTCATCAGGGTTACTCGGATCATTCCAGCTTACAGGTGGACCAGGGTTAGTATTCGGTGTGGTGTTAGGGCGTGGAGTCTGAATCCAACCCTGTGGCACATCATGGTTGCCGAGTGTGTCAATGATACGTCCATTCCTGTTGTGTCAAGGCTCTAGAGGGTATACTTATACCTCACTAATATAATATCTGGGGTATGTGTATAATTATCTTTTCTTATTAACTTCAAAGTATCAGCATTATCTGTCATAGCAGAATACTCTAGTTCTGTAGATAATCCATAATCTGATAGCAGCTTAGCACCTATTTTTGTTTTTACAAATTTATATTGTACTTTAGATAATTTGTATATAGAAGTGAACAAAACGTCATTACTATCAACTAATAACTTGACATATTTATTATCATTTTTTTTATAGATTCTCCCTACATAAACATCTTTCTCTTTACTTATACATATCACTGTTCCTTTAGACGAATCATCAGCTTTAATAATACGCCAATACCCTTCTATCTTGAAATGGTCAATATATCTATTACAACAAGTGAAGATAAAAACTATTGCAAAGATTGATAATATCTTATACCTCATAACTGAATTAAACCTTATTTCCGCAACACTATAATTTAATATTTTTTATAAGCACCTGAGCAACAATAAGTTGTTCAGGATTTTGCCATGTCAGAAATTTCACTTATCTTAGTGTTGCTTTAAAAAACAAATAAAACTCTGA
Organism: Prevotella sp. AM42-24; assembly: GCF_003461825.1. NCBI lineage: Bacteria > Pseudomonadati > Bacteroidota > Bacteroidia > Bacteroidales > Prevotellaceae > Prevotella > Prevotella sp. AM42-24. Next base: position 2,879 of record NZ_QTXV01000090.1, read on the forward strand.
ATGACATGGCAAAAATACAAATAAAATCCGAGAAACTCACTCCTTTTGGAGGATTTTTTCTATTATGGAGCAATTTGATGCTCTTTTAGCTCAAACCATAGATTCCACCTTGGGATTGAGGTGCACACTGTATGGCTATCAGTACAGTGAAATCCTGCGTTCTCTGATGTGCGTATATCTCCGTGGCGGCAAGGACGCATCTTCGATGAAATGAACGTAACTTCTACAAGGACATCATGCAGAGATTGCGGACCCATGAATTTGGATTGCGTGCCACCAGCAGGATCAAGACCTTTGTGTTCAAGTTCATCTCTGTTCCAGCAAAATGGATTAAGACGTCACGTAGGCACGTATTGAACATTTATTCAGACAACAGGACTTATGCCAACCTGTTCAAAACAGACTTTGGTTAAAGACCATGCTTTTCTGGTTAAACCGGCGTATTACCTCAAGTCGCTTTATGGGGTAAGGGGATTTTGTGTCTGCGACATTTCTGTTGTGAAAGGAATATGTACAATAAAATGAATTTTGTCGCTTTGCTAGCAAAATCCCACTAAACCCTATAGATTGCGGATTTGAGGATAAACTTATTTGATTTTGTCTATATAAAGCAATAACAGTATAAAAACTTTTTATTAAGAGTGTCTATAACAACCGTTTCTATATTGTCACCTTTCCATATTGTCTTATAGAAACCTGCACCGTTATTAATAAATTTACCAAACTCACTATTTCTAATTGTGTCGTACTTTTTATTGCAATTAAAAGATTTAAGATGCGATTTCTCAGACATATTCCTTATATAGTTCATATCTAAAATATTATAAACTTCTACCCTGAAGCCATTACCATTAAAGTCATTCCAATATTCATGTTTTTGTAGAAAGCACACACTATTATTGAGAGAAAAATTAAGAAGATTCTCTGCTCTTTTTAGAGATGCTCTCTCACAGGCGATGAAAATAAAACATAAAATAAATAAAGTAAGATGTCTCATAAATCTATCTTTTTGAATATCCATATCTAATTTTAAAATCCTTAGCCTCTGAAGGGGAAACTGTTTCTACAGCTCTTGTTATAAGTTCATTTTTAACACTTCTTTCACCCCAAGGTTTCGAGTCAAAATCATAATGATCAAAGAAGCCTATTATATTACCTTTAGAATTATAATATAAGGTTGCAGTACCGAAAGCTTTATCGTATTCAGAACTTGAATAAAAGCTAACAGCTCTTTTACTACCATGACCTACAACATTTCCACTAGGGGCATCTAAAAGAGTGACAGGCGTCTGATTGGAAGACTTGGGAGCATTCTCTTTTACATAAAGTAAAATACCAGCAAATCTTTCCCCTGATAATTCAACATCTCCATTTCCTTTCCAATAATTTTCAAATAAATTTTTACTAAACTCGGAACCAGCTCTTTTTCTTATATTATTTCCTACAAACCCTAAATCCATTCTTTCTTCGGGTTTAGGGCTTTCCCGTTCGACTTTGAAAATATCACCAACTTTTAAATTCAAAATGCCGTTCTCATTTATAGAATATCCCTGCTCATTCAACATTTTAGTTGAGATCTCGGCAGATGTATTAAGATACTTAGCCAATGTCCATGCATTATCTCCTTTTTCTGCTATCAGATTTCCATTAACATCTTCTCCCCATTTACCATTTGGATCAATAAAATGAACAGGATTATTAAAAGTATATACATAAGTTGAAATAAAAGGGGATTTTTCCTGCATCGGATCCACTCCATACCACAAACTCGTTACAGGGTTCATATACCTTGCCCCGTAATAGTATAACCCTGTCTCTTGGTCGAGTTCCTTACCATTGAACTTATACGGTATATCCTCACTACTACTATGTTCATCCACGAGTAGTTCGCCATAAGGCAAGTACGCATCAAATTGGGTGATATTGGCTTTCGCATCGGTAATGTATGATGTAGAGCCGAGGTGATCGGAGTGATAAAAGAAGATGTCCTCAACGTTGGTTGTGTCGGCAGGGACAAAACCATAACCCGGCTGCGCATTATCGGGATCTTCGGGCTTGTTCCATTGGATGGGTGGACCAGGAACATCTCCCTTGTCGTTGAACTTCGGCCGTTGCACCCAACCTTCGGGCACACTGTGGTCGCCCAGTTCTCCGATGATGGTGTTGTAGCCATAACCCGTGTTGTCGGGATCGGCCGTTGCACCCTTCATCGTAGGAACACCGGGCGGTGTGCCTAAGGACTTGTAATACTCCTCACGCTGCTTTTCTATCTGCATCATGCGGGCGGCATAGTCTTTCTGACCTGCCGTGATGTTGTTGCCGCTGATGCCATAGACATTACTGAACTTGCCTACACCGAGTTTACTTGCCACGCGTTTATCGCCAATGAAGTAGTGCTTGGTGAAGCGGTTCTTCGTGACAGTAATGAACGGAGCGGGATAAATGGTGTAATCCTCTGTCTCATGGAAGGAGATTCCCTGCGGAGCGCCATTGATATATACGCCCTCCAGATCACCGTGGCTCTTGACGATTCGCTCGCCTGCGGCATTGTAGGTATAACGGCTGGTCTTGCCGTTGTCAGACAGTACCATCAGTCTGTTGTCCTCATCCCAGTACATCCTGCGCTCGGTATTGAGGCTGTCATTCTCCACCAATATCGGATTGCCGTTGGCATCATAGGTGTAATGGCCGTGGCCGACCTGCGTAGGGGCAGTAGGATGGCAGTCGTCCTCATACCTGTATGTGAAGTCGTAAGACTGTGCCGTTCTTGTGGAATCCACCTTCTGCACCTTGGTAAGCGGCTCGCTCATGCGTCCGAAGGTCATCGCCATCTCATACGATGCACTCTTTGCCTTGCCGTTTGCCGTTATCAGACGGTTTAGTTCGTCATAGGTATAGGTATGGCTGAAGGCACCGCCCAGCTGGGACTTGCCGCCAGCCTTCGCAGGGTCTATGACATTGGTGATGCCCAGGATATTATCCACAGCATCATACTGGTACCTGTTCTCCATCACAGTCTGACCGTCCGCTGTAAGGTTCATCACCTGCAGACGCTCACGCTGCTTGTCGTAGGTATAGGTAGTCTCCGTGCCATTACCGAGTTTCGTATAGACCGTATGACCCTCCTTGTCGTAACCTATCCTGTCAACTATAACGCTCTGACGTCCCTGTTTATTGCTCGTCAAGTGTTTAGAGAGCTACAGTAACATCACTCCATAACTCTATCTTTTTATCGATTACTCACTAACATAATCAACATTATTACGTGGAAAACCTTCCTTTATAACATATCCTTTTTCAATATTTTTATTTTCATACGATACCATAATGCATCTCCCATCTTTAGCATAGAATTTCCATCTTCCTATTCTGCTAAAAGTCCCCTTGTCTCTTTTTACAAAGCCTTCTTCTGCTATATCATTATTTGTATAATAGTTTTGTACAAAATAGATAGAATCTGTATCAGATACGCTAAACTCCTTAAATTGCTTTAACTTATTCTGGGGTATTATTCTTAACACCTGTCTCATTTTCTTTTGCTTTTCCATTTTACTTATCTCCAAGAAAAGACTCTTTCTAATAATATTTAAGGTATCTAAGTCTAAGTCTTTACTCCATTTTCTTAATAATGGAGAATAGGTATAGAATGATGAACCATAATAGAAAGATAAACGGAAATCGCCGATTCCTACACAGGAGTATCTAAAAGAAAGATTCTTATATATGAGACCTCCACCCAAATCATATCCCTTTATTCCTATCGAGTCTAAGGATAGAGGATAGGTATGTCGTTCCATATTGTATTTTTCTATCTTAGCGATTAGTTCATCTCCATGACTGTAGTATGAATTAAGCATAAAGCTATCATAAGCTGTTTTGCCAATGAAAAAAGCTAAGATAGATAACAAACAAATAATTATAATTTTCTTTTTCATTTTTTGTTGTTTGATACAATAAAGTTAAACTTATCTATACTTGGTACATATTTAATGGTCTTTTCTAAATTATTAATTTTTATATCCATAATTCTGGCATCCGGATTAAACTTCAAAAAGATATTTCCAGTATTATTTCGATTAAATTTATCTATTAGGTTCATTACATCAGCCTTTGTATTCTCGTTAGGTTGATAATAAGCATTCATTACATACTCTGAGAACTCTGCAGCTACGTTAAGCTTCCATTTGTCAGATGTATGGGCAAAGGTCCTGGTACGACTGGCTCTCTCATCAACTGATGCATGTAAAAGATGATTTTTATAAGTGTTTCTTTGATCATCAAGTTTATGGAAATACTCATGTTGTAATGTATTCATTAAGTTATATTTATTATCTAACCATCTATCTACAGTTCCATCTGAATTAGAAGGTTGTAGCCAGATCCCTTTGTCACTATAATCATAGCTTCTGAATCTGATTCATACGTTCAGCATAGTCCTGCTGACCAGCTGTTACGTATGAGCCGTTACGCCCATAGACGTTATTGAACAGACCCGTTCCTATCCTTGATGCTATGCGCTTATCACAGATAAAGTAATGCTTCGTAAAGCGATTCTTATTGATGCTGATTATCGAAGCAGGGGAGAGCGTGAAGTTATCCGTCTCGTGGAAGGTAATACCCTGCGGAGCACCATTGATATACACACCCTCCATCGTACCATAACTCTTCATGATACGTTCACCGGCAGCGTTGTAAGTGTAACGACTCGTCTTTCCATTATCAGAGAGTACCATCAGGCGGTTATCCTCATCCCAATACATCTCACGAGTAGTATTCGTAGAGTCATTTGTTACCAGTGTAGGATTACCATTGGCATCGTATGTGTAATGATCGTTACCAATCTGCGTTGGAGCTGTCGGATGGTTGCTGTCCTCGTATTTATAAGCGAAGTTATAACTCTTGGCTGTGTTCGTAGAGTCTACCTTCTGGATCTTCGTCAGCGGCTCGCTCATCCTGCCGAAGGTCATTGCCATGTCGTAACTGGCGTTCTTCGCCTTGCCTGTAGCATGAATCAGTCGGTTTAACGCCTCATAGATATAAATGCGTATTGGTCTTTCTCCAAGAGTAGTTTCTTTACCTTGTACTTGACTTTGGTTCTTCTTCATTTTTTAGTTTCCCTGTGGAATCTGTCTGATAATATTTGACACCATACACTCTTCCCATTCCCATGTGCAAGACTCTATATCGAGTGTCGGGTGCCAATACGGCACGCTTTGGATTATTTACAACCGTATCAATGTTAGGAAAGCATGCCTCCACTTGATATTTCGAAGAAATATTATTTAGATCAAGTGTGTCAATTCCTTTTTCTTTCTTTTTTTCTTTTAACTCTATATCATAGGAATAAAATAATTCTTTTTCGCCATCAGGCTCAATATAAAAACTTAACATATCATACACGTAGAAAGTCTGTTTCTCTTCGTCAAACGTGAAATCATGATTGTCGCATGCACAAAGTGTAAACACTATTGTTACCAATATTATTCTATTTTTTATTGCTTGTCTGTTTTTTGAATTCATTCCACCATTTATTGATTTGTTCGATTTTGTCTTTCTCCTTCAGTTTGTCATTCTTAAACAAATTCTCGACAGATGCTTTGAAGTGTGTCTTAACGAAGCCGCGGAAAGCGTTATATATTTTAGTCCCTTGCTCAGCCTCTATTTCGCGAAGAGCATCGTCGTGGTTGCCAGCCTTAATATAACCTGCTATTGTTTTAAGCAAATATATTGTCAGACCCTAATCGCGCGCAATCTGCTTAGTGTGTCCCACCTCGTGCGAGAATTGGCGGAACCAGAGGTCATAATCCTGCCCACCTTTGCTATTATCAAGATAATATGGCGACACAAGGATTCGTGCATTATTGGGAGAGCCGCCAATTGTAATGCAATTGCCTTCGGGTTGAGAAATGAATTCTTCAAGCCTTGCATTCTTCACATACGTAATGGGAACGTTCGCTACCAAAGACAATAAGTGAGCGGCTGATTCCGTAAAGGTATAGTATGTTACTTCATGGGGTATCCCCATTAACGTATTGGCGGAGCCTACTGCTTGGTACAGAACAACGGTTTCGACATGTTTTACAACAATGCCCTTAGGGAACATTCCCATAACATCGATATTCGCAATTGGACTCCCGTTACAATATGTATACGAACTTACCGACACATACTTTTCTGTTAAATTATCCACCCCATACCACAAACTTATGATTGGGTCCATGTATCTTGCACCATAATAGTACAAGTCTGTCTCGTCATCGAACTGTTTGCCGTTGAACTTATACGGCAGTTCTTCACTGCTGCTATGTTCATCAACCAACAGTTCACCGTATGGCAGGTAGGCATCGAACTGGGTGATGTTGGCATGATCATCTGTAATGTAAGACGTGCTACCGAGGTGGTCACTGTAATAGAAGAAGGTCTCTTCTTTCGTAGTGTCGTTGGCAATGTAACCATATCCCGGCTGGGCATTGTCAGGACTCTCCGGTTCACTCCATTGGATAGGAGGACCTGGGACATCACCTTTGCCGTTGAACTTCGGATGCTGTATCCAGCC
>NZ_QTXV01000091.1:0-9297 GCF_003461825.1 Prevotella sp. AM42-24
TTAAGAAAACGTATTTTATAGTTATATTATTGATAAGATTTGTTACGTCAAGGAGGGTCATACGGTCTATACGAAACTCGGTAATGGAACGGAGACTACCTATACATACGATAAGCAGCGTGAGCGTCTGCAGCTGATGAACCTTACAGCGGACGGTCAGGCTGTGATGGAGAACAGGTATCGTTATGATGCTGTGGATAATATCCTCGGTATCACGAATGCCGCTGAAAAAATATGGAAGAATTTGTCTGGTAATGATGAACATCATGATTTAATAAGAAGATCTCCGAAATTACCAGGGTCTAAGTTGTACTATAAAACGGTTTCAGAGTTAATCGGACAAAACAAAAAATTAAAATCCATTTTCAATGATGCTTCTAAATATTACAAAAAACATTATTAAAATCGGTATGATACTTACAAGTATCAGCATATTGGGTTGTTGTAAATCGAAAAGTCAGCATATTTTGTTGCCGATAGACAATGTTATATATTTTATGCTTGATGTTAATAATGACACAACAACAATTATCGAAAAAAAAGGACTATACTCTAGAGAAGTCTTAAAGTATTATCGCGATCACGACAATGTTTTCACATCTGATTACGGCGGAGATAAAGAACTGCTCATGTCAGTAACTCAGTTATCTGATTCAATATATACAGGATGGAGATTTAGACGGCATAGGATTCTGATACAAAAAGAAAGTTTAAACTTGTATTCAACTTCAATATTCGACATAGATATAAAGCAGGTTCCCGTAATAACGATTTTCTATGATAAAGCTTATAATGTCAAAGCTATTCGGAATTGGTTGGTTTACACGACCTATAAGCCATAATACTCCCTGAAACAGAGAACTCTGCAATGTTCTAATGAAAACTTTAGATACATGGATTGGTTAGCCATAGCAAGCCATGAAGTTGGTCACATTAAACATATCATACAAAGTAATAAGTTGGCAGATCAACTCTATTTAACTTTATTGAAAGCAAGAGAAAATTCAAATGGAGTGCTATCGTTCCGAGTAAAGATGAATATCGCCTCCAGTATTATGTAGGAATGTTTGCAGATTCATATATTAAGGCCGGTTCTCATGATGGCTCTACTTTAGAACATGAAGCGGAAAGAGGACGTGCTATCTTTTATGACTTCAGTAAATTCTTAAGTAAAAATAAAAAGTATGGATCTGGTTTTTTAAGAAATCTTTTCCATTCAAAAAGATCAGACTTATATAAAATAGGAATAATTGATAAAATATGGAAAGAATATGTTGAGTATCGTAAAGCAAATGATAAGAAATAACACATCGTTTTATATATTCCTAATAGGTGCTTTATTGATGCTAAGCTGTACTCATTCTAATAGATTTAGGTATGACTTTATTTCCCAAAAATTAATACCTGAAGGTACCTTCAAGCGCATTAGGATAATAAGTATAGATGGGAAAGACGACATTATAAAGAATAATTGCTATGATTCTTTGTATATCTATGTAAGGGGGTTAAGGCCTAATATGGTATATATTATTTCGAATAATGGAGGAGACAGGAAAGGTTACACATCATGTTTTGAGACTAATTCAGAAGGGAAAATATATAAGGAATTGGATGTAAGCATTATTCCCGATTCCTTAAAGGAATGGGCAATATACTAATAAAGTTACAGAGTATGCACGACTTTTACAAAAAACGGTCATTGCTTATTATGAATTAAAAAAATATTCGTGTGGCTTCTGGAATGAAAGATTACATTCAAGGAGGATTTGCTTCTGACGGCGTCAGCTGTACCGAGGCCGCGATGAGGGATATCAACGGTGACGAACATCCCGATATTATTGTTGCTGACGGAGGAAAGCAGCTTATAGTCTACCGTAACCTTACGTGCAGAACGAACATGCTGCGCTCCGTGACGCTTCCTTTCGGCGGCCATATCAGTATCGGGTATGAGCAGACAACTCCACAATTTAAAAGTTTATATAAAAAATTAGAAAGAAACAATGCAGAATATCAGTCACACTAAAATATTAATAATAAGCTTTATAGTTGTAATCTTGTTTGGTTGTTCGAAAACAAAAAGTAATCAGGTTGATGCATGGCTCTTCGAAGTCATTGATAATTATCCTCTCCCAACATTCAATAATAGTTTTTTTGCTGAAAATTATCCTCGGGTAATACAATTTAAATACATGATTAAGAATAATACATCTGACACTTTATTTGTACCGATTAATGTGGTTAATGGTTATAATACATTTCATTCTAGAATTAAGATGGGGATAGGTACTCATTATTTTAATAATCTTCTAGATCAAAAACTTACTATGGGTAAGAACGATGTAATTTTAGCTCCAAATGGGCAGACAAGTGTAACGATAACTTTATACTCTCAAGACATAGAAAGCCTCCATCTAAAGAAAATTGTTTCTTTGGAAAATATTTTAAGAAAGGTATCTTTCCGCTATTTTTATAGTAATTCAGACGTATCTCATTATTCCCCCATTGAGCTAATTTTTCATAATTCAAATGAAACGGACTGGATAGATATAAAAGATATTAAAGAAGAGAGGGAGAAGCAATGGAATGTACATTATGATTCTCTTCGGAATATACTATTAGTCAATTATATTCCTATGACTAGAATTCGAGAGGTTGAAGGGGCAACTTGTTGGTAGTTACAACGACACAGCCAAGGGTAATAACTTTGCTTATAAGTATGAGGACAGTAACCATCCGACGGTTCCAACGCAGATTGGTCACGACCATTATGCCTATGATGCCAACGGTAATCCAACGCTGGTAACAAATGACTCTACGAATACTACCCGTGAGATGCACTGGGATGAGGATAATCGGTTGATGGTTCTCTCTGACAACGGTAAGACAAGCCGTTACACTTACAACGCTGCCGGTGAACGTATCATGAAGAGTTACGGTACGATGGAGGGTGTGTATATCAATGGCGCTCCGCAGGGAATCTCCTTCCAAATCTTTAGCGAAGCAAGATAAAAAGCATGTGGGGGTTTCAAATTATAATCAAGTAAAAAAAATGATAAATAAATACCCATCTATAAAAAAAGTGTTTAACAGTGAGCAAAAGAAATATGAAAAAGTTTTTGGAAATTAATAGTTTTGCTTTAATAATGATAGTAGCAGCTTTATTGATGCTGCTATCATCATGTCATGGAAATAGGAAACGATTATCTTCTAATGAAGAATCATCCTTCTTAATAACATATTCCAAAAAAGAAATAGTAATAGAATCAACTAAAAGTAATGATGTTGTAGATCATTTCTTTTATAAAAATGGAGAATACTTTGCTTCTTCTGATTCTATTTTGTTTTTTTCAACAGTTAAAGATACTATATTAAATGTAACAAGTTATGAAAAAAAATACAAAATAATAATAAAGAAAGAAAGAGATGGAGTATATAAGACATCTAGTTATTATGTGGATGATAAGGGGAGTCTATATTTCTTGATTTCATATAGTTATGATTCTAAATATCAAATTTTTCAAATAGAAAAAGGTAGCAATGTGGTGTATCAATAATGTGATTAAACTTATGATGGAATTAATCACCACTGGAATAAGAACCAGAAGAAATAATGATGGTATAGGAAAGTAATTATACTTTCTCTTCGAATAATTCGTCAATTCTACTTCGCTCTGAATCATGCCTTCTTGAGCAAGTTTCTTTAATCCCTCAAATCCGCAACCTTATAGGATGTAGTGGGACTATGCCAGAAGAGCATCAAACCATAGATTCAACCTTGGGATTGAGATGCACTATGTTTGGTTATCAATATAGCGAGATTCTACGCTCTCTGATGTGCGTATATCTTTGTGGTGGCAAGGAACGCATCTTCGATGACATGAACGTAACTTCTACAAAGCTATCCTGCGAAATGGATTAAGACATCACGTAGGCATGTATTGAACATTTACTCAGACAACAATGCTTATGCCAACCTGTTCAAGACAGACTTTGGTTAAAGACCATGCTTTTCTGGTTAAAACCGGCGTATTACCTCAAGTCGCTTTATGGGGTAAGGGGATTTGGTGTTTACGACGTTTCTGTTATGCAAGGAATATGTACAATAAAAGAATTTTTGTCGTTTTACAAACAAAATCCCACGAAATCAAATAGGTTGCGGATTTGAGGAATATCAGAACCTCCTCACGCTTTAGCTGATCATGTAAGAATGGTTAGATTTCTGTGAGAAATCAACTCGTGGAAAGAGGGATAAAAAGTGAAACCTCCCCTTGTGATGTCTTTGGGCATCACTAGGGGAGGTTGATTTATCGGAAGAAAAATGCGGAAAACTGTAGAAAAACGCTACGAAATAACGCAACCTTTTCCTGTAGGCTCAGCTTTGGTGCTATATGGGATACGGCTTGTTGGCTTTCTTTCGTTGTGACATTAGGCTCGGCCACAACGAATGGTATTCCGTGCACATCAAGAATTCTTCTTAACCTGGCATTTTCTGTCTCTAATTCTTGAAGCTTGGCAATAAGTTCATTTGCATTTAGTTGTTTGCCTGTATCCATAGCGGTTCTTGTTCCCAGCCAAAAGGAAATCCAAGAGCCGCCAGGTCTATCTCTGGAAACTTGCTGAACAGATTGTGCATTTTGGCAAGCATATCATTGTTGGGAGAGATAATGTCAAGGAAATACTTGATGATGCACATGTTATAATAGATTCTACGCTTGTCCGTAGGAAGTGTAATCCACGGACGAGCCATGCCTCTCATGTCATTTGGAATAATCTTGTTGACTTTGTTCCAAACACGGGCGTGGTGACAACAAGCATTGCGAGTAAGTGTAAGCACAGAAAGCCAAGACTCAAACACCGGAGCATGAAGACTGAAACGCTTGGCAATCTGTTTTTTCAAACCTTTGTCTTTTAGATTTCTATAGTACATATTCACGCTACCCATTGGGAGTAGCTCTCCAAGTATCCATGCAGGTGGAAACGGTTCGGTGTAAGTCCTTTTGAAATGTTCTATAAAGTCTTCTGTGGAATGTTCGTATTCCTTTGTCAACATAGTCATGCTATTGTTGAAAATAGCTTGGTTATGAAAGTATGAGGGATTGGTAAGCCAATAAATGTCCCCAGTTTGTTCTGCCGTCATATTCATCACGGCTTCTCTAACGGCAATTTCTATCTTCTCAATCTCATTAAAGAGAAGCAGACGCAACTTTTTGTCAAAGCGATATAGCATCACTACTTTGCTAAATGTAGCACCTTCCTTATACTGATGAAGTGTCTTTGGAGTTTTCAACAAGGGATGCATATACGCTGACAATCGATAATAGCCAATGCTCTCCAAATACAATTGAGCCTTTTGCCTATCATTAATTATCAATCCACGATTTTTTAATAAGGTTACAAGTTCTCGTGGGGTCTTGTAATCTTTTCCGAAATTTCTCTTTGCCATAGCCTATAAACAAAAAAGCCCAGCCTATTTAAGCATTGTAAAGAGGCTCGGCTGGAACTAACACTGCAAAGATACAAATAATCATTGAGAATACAAACTTTTTGGAATGAAAAATCACGCAAAAGTGGATTTCTTTTACAGATTTGCGTTTAATTATGTTAAATCATAGGTTAAAACCGCATTTTATCTATCAAAGCGAATGGCTTTTTGAGATTAAAACATTACATTTGTAATGTCTATACCCGTACCGAAAGCCCCGATGGGCAGAGGTTGGGCAGACATATATACATATAAGGCGTAACTGTACGCTTTGGTTTTGACGCAGTAAGAATCTGGCAGTTCGAACGCAAGTTGTCAAAAACAAAGCAACGGGAACGCCTCATGGGATGTATTGTATACAAACCTCATTGGCTTCGGACATTTCTATGTTCGTTGTTGATGTAGGGTGAACCATATACTTACATCATACGTGGGGCTTTCGGCGTTGCTCGTTTCGACAACTTGGGCGATGCCAGAGCCTTTACTGCGTGGAACGAGCGACAGATTGGCTCCACGTTTCTTATTTGTGTATATAGAGTCTTTCCTTTTATTAATGAATAGTTATGGAGCCTGCTATAAAAGCAAGTGTGATATGGATAAAGAACTATTAACCAAATTTCAATCTGTAGTAGATTCTTTTAACCGAAAAGAATTTACCTCGCATGACTTTATCAAAAAATTTCTTGAAAAATATGAGGATGATTATCGTGATATATTTTCGGTGAAAACCTTACAGACAACACATGCACAACTTGCCAGACTGCTCAGTGAGAACGCAAAAGCATTAGGTATCACAAAGAGCGAAAAAACGTTGAGCGAAAATTTTCATGGGAAGAAATCTTTTGTCCAAGGCTGGAAATTTCTGATAGTATACCTTGTAGCTTTCGTTTGTACTTCTATGGAAATGTCTGCTCAGACATTCCTTTCTATTCCAAATCCAGAAGAAGACAATGTAGTGATGTCGCAAATGCATAAAGTAATAAGAGACAAAGAATATTACCCTGATGATTTAAAGATAATGGCTTTATACGTCAAACTATGAAATAAAAAAAGACACTTATCCTTATGAATTAAAGTATCTGTCGTACAACAACTTTCCTCAATATAAGGTGAGATTCAATGAATATGGATATGAATCGTATAAAATTATTCCAAAGTTTGTTTATGATTCAAGTGGCAAACTTGTTTACGTGGCATCTATGACAAGAAATTGGGATAACTATTCCAATGAGGTCAAACGATTAGTGTTTTTGAAAGATTATAAAAATAATAAATATGGGATAAAATCACGAAGTGAAAAGACGCAAAGGTTCCTTAAGCTAATACTATGTCGTGATAACGGATTTGAGAAAACTTACGAAGAAAAAAGGAAAGTTTATTGGAAATATCGTGGAAATCGGGCTTTGAGGAATGCTAGTGTCTATTTTGACTCAGATGGCGATAACTATATCTCACAACTTAGAAAAGACCATGAGTCAGAGTTTGAATACGTCTATAAGATAGAAAGAGTGTCTAATTGGAGTTTCATAATTGTGTATCTTGACTCTTCATTACGACCTTCACATCGCGCCTTTATTACTTATGTTACTGGCAACAAACCATTTACTTATAGTCTTATTGGGAGAATTATGGAGATTCCTAAAGATTTACCTCCAATAGTAAATTGTTCAGGAAGGGTACATCAAAATGTTTGTAGGTTACCCGAAGAAAAGTAACAAGTGAAATGAATGTTAGGTATTAGTTCTATAGACATTCGGAGAGTGTAAACTTAACTGTGTCAAGCTACAATAAAGTAGCTTAGCACAGCTCTTTTTACACTCTCTTGCATGACATATGATTGATAAAAAACAATGTATGTCCGCCAGAAATAAATCGCCACAATTGCCCCTTACCTCATCAATCTCCTGCTGGTGTTGGTATAGCTGGAACAATATACGATTATAATGGTAGTGTGTACGTTGCAGACGAAGGACGAATCAAATGTTCGTACCTTTGATGATGCGTATCATTAATCGTCTCACGGCTGCTACGGTAACGGTGGATGTTCGTGCAGACATGTTGGTAGAGGACGAGTTCTTCTCTGCCATCGAGGATCGTGACACCGCTTTGAGGATAAGAGATAAAAAGTTGGCGGAGAATGAGGAGCATCTGAAGCAGAATGAGGAACTCCTAGCGGAGAAGGATAAGCGAATCTTGACTATGGCGAAAATGATGTTGGACAATAGAATGGATCTAGATGCTATTAAGCAAGCTACAGGATTGACCCAGGAGCAAATCGACAGTTTGAAATATCTTTGTAGGCGAAATGGATGAATAGCCATATTCTTGTAAGTGTAATGATAAAAAAGATAAGATATGCCTGTACAAAGTGAAGCCGCCCTCGAAAACGGACTTATAGATACTCTTCAAAAGATGAACTACGAGTATGTTCATATTGAAGAGGAGAAGAATCTGTCTGCCAATTTCAAGAAGCAGTTGGAGAAACACAACAAGAAGAAATTGGAAGAATTGGGTCGTACCGAATTTACAGAGTCTGAGTTTGAAAAGATACTTATCTATCTTGAGGGTGGCACTCGTTTTGAAAAGGCAAAGAAACTACGTGACCTCTTTCCGCTTGAACTCGAAAGCGGTGAACGCCTATGGGTGGAGTTCTTGAACCGCACTCACTGGTGTCAGAATGAGTATCAAGTTTCCAATCAAATCACGGTTGAGGGTAGAAAGAAATGCCGTTACGATGTGACGATACTCATCAATGGTCTGCCTTTGGTCCAAATAGAACTGAAGCGCAGAGGTGTGGAACTGAAACAGGCATACAACCAGATACAACGCTATCACAAGACTTCTTTCCATGGACTGTTTGATTATATCCAATGGTTTGTCATATCCAATGGTGTGAACACTCGCTATTTTGCCAATAACCCGAATAGTGGCTATAAGTTCACATTCAACTGGACAGATGCCGCAAACGTTCCGTTCAACGACTTGGAGAAGTTTGCCACCGTGTTCTTCGACAAGTGTACGTTGGGAAAGATTATTGGCAAGTACATTGTATTACATGAGGGAGACAAATGCCTGATGGTGCTTCGCCCATACCAATTCTATGCCGTGGAGAAGATTCTCGACCGTGTGGAAAACTCTAATGACAACGGCTATATCTGGCATACAACAGGAGCTGGCAAAACCTTGACTTCTTTCAAGGCTGCCCAACTTGTATCGGAATTGGACGATGTGGATAAGGTGATGTTTGTGGTTGATCGCCACGACCTTGACACGCAGACACAAGCCGAATACGAGGCATCATGGATGATTATAATAATATGTATGGAACGAGTTTCACCACAGAAAACTTCCGTGCATATTACGATGACATCAACCTCCGCATGAAGAAAAAGAAGGCGGACATGAAGCCTCTTGACCTCTGCTTGGTTGTCGGTATGTTCCTTACAGGTTTCGACAGCAAGAAGCTCAACACTCTCTATGTTGACAAAAACATGGAGTACCATGGCTTGTTGCAAGCGTTCAGCCGTACCAACCGTGTGTTGAACAAGAAGAAGCGTTTCGGTAAGGTGGTTTGCTTCCGTGACTTGAAAAGCAAGGTGGACGAGTCCATCAAACTTTTCAGCAACAGCAACAATCATGAAGATATCGTACGTCCACCATTTGATGAGGTCAAGAAGAACTATCAAGAACTGACAAATGACTTCTTGGAGCATTAAGTTTTATAATGAGCAACTTACAATTTGGCAACAAGTTGTTGCCAAATTAGGAAAAGATATGAGGGTGTGTCATAAGTCTGTGACGCACCCTTTTTTTTG
>NZ_QTXV01000092.1:0-8185 GCF_003461825.1 Prevotella sp. AM42-24
GATGTGAAGCCAACATAATTGACTACGCAACATATGACTTGTTATGTTGTGCACAACATAATAGCTCGATCAGTACGAAGCATTTCATCAGGTAATTGTAGAATACCAGGTCTATGTAGTAGTCCTGGGTATCGGTGATGATGTGCTGCTGGCGCTCTACGAAGGCATAGCCTTTACCCATCTCCATCAGAAATTTCTGAAGATGGGTGATGATGGCACTCTCCAGTTCGCTTTCCGAGAAGCTCATGTCTCGGGATAAGCCCAAGAATTCTGTCACCATTGGCGACTTGATGAACATGGCAGGTGAGTCTGCGTATCCTTTTGTAAGGGTTTTCATCTCGTTCTCTACCTCATCTTTGTGCTCATTGCTGGTTTGCAGGAGTCGATAATAGTATTGTGAGGCGACATTGCGGTCGAGGGTTCTCACACTCCACATTTGTTCGGCTGCTTCTTGTATGTACCACAACCTCGCTTGTGCATCATCCACCCTTAAAATGCATCTTAAATGTGACCACGAAAGATTTTGCACACGCGTGTGCAAAATCTCCCAATCAGGGAAATATTGGTATAATTGCTTGAAATAGGCAAGGTTACGAACACCATAGCCGGAGCCGAATTCAGTCGTCAACTGCTGAGATATGGACTTGATGAGCTGTATTCCATAATCAGCACGCTGCTTGCCAAGCTGCTCTTCTTCAACAATACGCTTGCCAATTTCCCAGTTTGAGCGTATCAGGGTTTCGTTGATAGATTGATACGCCCTGTTTCTTGCCCTTGTGATGATGGTTCTGATATCATCTATGACATGTGCATCTATATTTATAATATTCTTTTCCATCTATATATTTTTTCATTTATCTTTGGCCCATCTTGAGGAACCTTTGTTTTCCGAAATCCTTAATGACCAGACTCCTGCCCTTACGCAATAATCACCCGGTGCATCTGCCTGATGAAATCCTTGAGATTCACAAACGTATCGCCGAAGGTTTCGCGCCATTTCAGATTGTTCAGAGGATACTCCAGGAAGTCGCGGGTCTCAATGTCGCCGTTCTTGCTGATGAAATCCAGGATGTTCTTCAGATAAAGCTCCTGCTCTGAGGTGAGATTGTAACCCTCTATAAACTGCTGGTAAATCTGAAGCGCCTTCTTGCGGTCTATGCCGTTGATTACACGGATAAACGCAGCCACATTGTTCTTGTACGGATGGCCCTCGGTAAGCTCGTTATACTCATCCTTGGTGCCCAGCTCCTCAAAGAAGATGCGCTCCAACTCCTCTATGTCGGCAGAAGACAACTGCTCGAAATGCTGAATCTTGCGCAGCGTAGCGTTGTTGCTGTTCTCTGCCAGATAGTCGATTACACGCTGCTTGTAGCTGGTCTTGATCACCTCATCCTCGCCACCTTCCACTTTGGTGTAGGTGTCTTCTATGTCGATGACAAACTTCTTGCCCCTGCGCTGCTCCTTCAGCAGATGCATCAGCCCACGCAGTTCCTTGCGCACATGCTCCAGCGCATCCAGCGATTCATTTTCCCAAAACACAGGCTTCTGAACCTGGCGGATGATGTCGATGCGCTCCATCACAGCCGGGATGGAGGCCTTCTTCTCCAGGATGGCGGCGATGTTTACCACCACCTTGCGGAATTGACCCACACGCCTGGTTGTGTCGATGAGCGAAAGCATGATGTGGAGCATCACGATGTCGAAACGCTTGGCTTCCTCGTCGTCCTTATCCACTTTGATGAGATGTCCAATCTTCTTGAGTCGCAACACATCCAATTCCGATAGACAGATCCATTTTTCCTGATTCCTGTAAGGCTCTATGATGTGCAGCCATGGACGAGCTTCCTTACGCTCCTTGCCGATGGCTGCCACCTGTCCGCTGAGCAGGACCTTCAACTCATCATGCAGCTGCTTGTCAAATTCCTTCTCCTGGTGCTCGGCACTCTGCAGCTCCTTGGCAATATCCAGGCGCAGGCAGAAGAGCCGGTCGGTGAGCGATTTGCTGTCGGATGGATGAATGTCGTCGCCCTGCTGCGAGAAGAAGTCGAAATTGCCGCACCAGTCGAAGATGTAGAATTCCTGCTTGTCTTCGCCCGGGCCGAAAAGGTCTTTGCAGAGACGGGTTCCTCTGCCTATCATCTGCTCAAACTTAATCTTCGACTTGATAATCTTGAAGAATACAAGGTTCAGAATCTCAGGCACATCAATGCCCGTGTCGAGCATATCCACCGATACGGCTATCTGCGGCATCTTGGCTTCCATCTTGAAGTCGGCGATGATGGCAGAATGGTTCTTCACCTGGTTGTCTATCAGCTGGCAATAGTCGGCGCCACGCTCGGGATAGAGCTGGTTAAAGCGCTCCACGATGCGCTCGGCATGCTTGTGGTTGTAGGCAAAGATGATGGTCTTGCCCACGTCCTCACCACTATGTACCTTCAGCCCGTTTGTCATCAATTCTGACAAGACATTATCGATGGTATCATCGTTAATCAGATAGTTGAAAATCTCGTTGCCCTGTATGTCTCTATGATATTCCTCTTCCTTCGGAATGCCCTTCATAGCCTTCTCATACTCCCATACCTTTTCCAGCTGCTCACGCTGCTCCGCACTCAAATCGTCGTATTTTATGCCTCGGTTTATCATCTTCGAGTTGCATTTCTTCAGGCGGTAGGGGCGCAGATATTCATCACGTATGGCCTCCTCGTAGGTGTATTCAAAGTTAGGCTCGTTCTCCAGTTCCAGCAGCTGGAAGGTGTTCTTGTCTATCTCGGCACGAGGGGTGGCGGTAAGACCGATGAGCAGCGAATCGAAATACTGGAAGATGGCGCCGTATTTGCCGAACACGCTGCGGTGGGCCTCGTCGATGATGATGAGGTCGAAATGGCCGATGGAGAATTCCAGGGGTTCGGCGTTGATATAGTTGATCATCGTCTGATAGGTTGAGAACACGATGCGGGCGTTCTTGTCTGGCTTATCATCTTCCGAGAGGCAGGACATCGGCTGGCTAGGCAGGAACTCTTCGAATCTTTCGTGCGCCTGCTTCACCAGTTCCTTGCGGTCGGCAAGAAACAGAACATTCTTGAGCCATTTGCTGTTGTTGTAGAGCAGCTTGCAGAGCGAGATGCTTACGCGCGTCTTGCCCGTACCGGTGGCCAGCACGAGCAGACCGCGGCGATGCTTCCTGTTGAGCCATTCCACCAGACTCTTGATGGCGGTTTTCTGATAGGGGCGGTTGGTGATTTCATCGTCTATCGCCAGGTTGGTAATAGGGGAGCGACTCCGTTTCTGAATCAGATATTCCAGGTCGTCGTAACTGTGGAAGGAGATGACGTTTCTAGGCGGATAGTCGAGTCCGTCTATCACCTTTGTAGTGTATCCGTTGGTGTAATAAATTACCGGGCGCACGCCATACTTCTTCTCCAGGCAATCTGCATACTCGATGGCCTGTTTGCGTCCCGTTTCCGGGCTGTGGATGGTGCTTTTGGCTTCTATTACCGCCAGCGGTTTGCTGTCCTTGCTAAAGAGCACATAGTCGGCGTAGCCGATGCCTGAAGGGTGGAATTTCCTGTCCATCCCCTCTATCTTGATTTCTATGCCAGCCTTGCCGCCCTGTATGTCGCCCTTTGCGTGGAGTATTTCCCAGCCGGCTTCGTTCAGCATATAGTCGATGAGGCATTGGCGGGTAATGACTTCGCTTTCAAGCGATTCTGCTGGCTGCTGGGTTGGTGACTTAGGGTGCTCGATGGCATCGTGGGGAACATGGTGCTTCAGATCAGGCGAAACTGCTGGTTCTGAATTGTCAGCCACATGAACCTGGGTGAAGTCTTGCGGAATGAGCGTAGCATCGAAGGCTGCTATTTCGCGGATTGCCTGCCAGCGGTAAAGGAAACCGCAGGCTACATGATAGAGGGCACGCAGGCAGATGAATGCATCGTTCTTTCTTATCTTCTGTGTTCCGGTATGAGCGGCATAGTTGCCTATTTTCTTTACCGTGCGCATATCCTGTATCAGTTCCCAGTCTTCGTTGACGAACGCATCTATTTCCGGGCGTTTGAGCATCTGGCTGAGGGTTTCGTGGGGTTCCAGCGTCACCTTCGCCATAGCCAGATGGTTCTTGACGAGCCATTCCAGAGCCTTGCGGGCATTGGTGGCACTATCTTCGGGGAATGCCTTCTGAAAGATTTCTGCCTTATCGCAGTATGCGTGTAGCTGGTGGAAGGCAGGAATCACCTCTTCCAGCTTTTTGATAAAGTCAAAATTCTTCATTGTCGTTTTTATTTTTAATTGTTATTGTTATATTTTTTGTGGTCAAAAGCCTTTAAATACCGGGCAATAAACAAAGCTTTTGCCCTTACAGGGCGGATTGCTAAATGCCATGATACCCAGGGCGTTGCCCTGGGCTAGGAGGGGTTGCCCTTTCAGGGCGCAGGGCAACGCCCTGGGTGTGGAAAAAGCCGCTTTCAGCCGTTATTCGAACCAGTATTGCATGCGGGAAGCCAGCTGCGTTTCGAGATCCTGGATGGACTTCTGAACCTCCGATTTCTCTCGCTCGATTTGCTCTATGCGCTGGGCAAAGAGGTGTTGGAGGGAGAGGGGTGGGAGAAATATCTGAATTGATTTTACGATTGATAAATTCAGATTAGCTTGATTACCTCCTCGTGCCATATTCCTTATATGTTCATACATCAACATCAAGTGCTGACAAAGGAAAATCTCATCAACAACTTCTTTTGCTGGTATGATTGCTGCAACAGCTTGATTTGTGCAAGCTTCAATCTTAAGCAATCCAATTTGTCCACGAGTCTTTCCTTGTCCATACATAGCCATTAAAATGGTATTTTGCGGATATAGGGTACAATTAGAGTTCTTTAGAGCTTCCTCTGTTATATATTCTTCAACTGAATAAATAGGAAGATTGCAAACTTCAGTGGATTTGACCCAGGGGTAAGTTCCATTTTCGTAAAAATCTTTATTTTTCCTATTAGGAGTGCTGCCTGTTCCTATACTGCAAACTTTTCCCAGTTTCTTCACTTCCCATCCCTTTTCATTCTCCACTGGGTCTCCAAACATCTCATAGAAGAGGCTTTGAGCGAGATTGTCGAAATCTTTAAGTTGCTCCTTCTTCAAACGAATCAACTCGTTTATCTTGTCAAGTTCGGTAACTATCGCAAGCTGAGTGGATTTGGGTGGAATTGTAATCTCTACTTTTCTTACTAATGAAGAATTCAAGTTATTTACTACACCACCAACTGCGAGTTGTGAAAATTTAGCATACATCGTTGGATTTGCTAATAGATAATAGAGATAATCCTTTATGAAGATATCATTATTATCGTGAATAACCAACCAACCATCATGAATGCATCCGTCAACTTTAAGAATATATGGTCTTCCAAAACTCATTGAATTAGAAAGAATGAAATCTCCCTTATGTACGAAGCGTGATTTCTTAACACCCTCAGGCTTTATCTTTTCTTTAGTCGATGTTATGTATTTTGAACCTTCTTGAGCATCCCCGATTTTTATCCAATTTATACCATCTTCGGAATCTGTTATGTAGTCGTTGATAGGACGAGGAGAACCTCCACGTTCTATCGTACACACTTCCCCCAGCTTCTTATATTCCCATCCCTTTCTCATGCCATCTCCTCCTTTTCCTTCTCCGAATTCTTCTCCATATCCTTCTCCAATTCCTCATCCTTCTCCAGCATCTTGCACAATTCTCTATACCCCTTCAGAAATTCCCCTTCAGTCTCTTCCAGTCTTACTAGAATATCCTTTACGGGTCGTATTCCACCTTCTCACGCTCTATCTCCTTATACTTATTAATAGAAAGGTCGTAATCGTTCTGGCGGATTTCCTCTACGGGTACGAAGAAGCTCTGGTCCTTGCGGGTGCGGGAAGCCTCAGCTTCAGGATGCAGATAGCGGTTAACCACATCCGGAATATCATTGTCGGCTATCGGTGCACGCTTGTCATCCAGCGAGAAACCATCTGCCTTCATATCATAAAACCATACCTTATCCGTTCCGCCACAGTTGGTCTTGCGGAATATGAGAACGGCGGTAGAAACACCGGCGTATGGCTTGAACACGCCACTCGGCATGGAAATGACGGCGCACAACTGCTGGTTGTCAACTATCTCCTTGCGGATAGCCACGTGCGCCCTGGAAGTTCCGAAAAGTACTCCATCGGGAACGATGCTGGCGCAGCGGCCGCCCAACTCCAGCGAGCGGACAAACTGAGCCAGGAACAGAAGCTCAGTCTTGGTGGTGTTGGCGTAGGCAAGAATATTCTTGTTCACATTATCCTTGTCGAGACTGCCTGCAAAGGGTGGGTTCGCCATGATGAGCGAATAGCAGCTCTGGTCTTCGTTCTGAGCCGAGAGCGAATCGCGCCAAGCCAGTTGAGGAGCAGTTACGTCGTGAAGCAGCAGGTTCATGGCTCCGATGCGCAGCATGGTCTGGTCGGTATCGTAGCCATTAATCATCGAAGTCTTCATGTGGTGAACGTCCTCTTTTACATAGGCAGCCATCTCATGGTTCTCCTTGATATATTTCACCGCCTCAACGAGGAAGCCGGCAGAACCCATTGCCGGGTCGCAGATGTAATCCTTCAGGTTAGGCTGCATCATCTCCACAATCATGCGGATGATGTGGCGAGGGGTGCGAAACTGGCCGTTGGTGCCGCTTGCCGCCATCTTGCCGAGGATGTATTCATACACATCACCCATGGCGTCGCGATTGTTCATGTCAAGGTCGTTAACGCCATCTATCACCCTGGCTAGGGTTCGGGCGTTGGGAATCAGGAAGATGGCCGATTTCATGTAGCGGCTGTAGGCGCTTTCTTCGCCCGTGCCGATGTGCTTGATGAATTCGAACACATACTGGCGCACCACCCTGAACATTTCATCGGCGCCCAGGTTCTTGAACACGTGCCAGCGCAGGCTTTCGTAAGGAATGCCCGCCTTCTCCTCATCGCCTACGGCATCAGGATTCACCCATATCTTTCCTTCCGGGAAGGTAGGGTTCTGAACTACGCTATCCCAGTCGCGGGCGTTTTCCTCTTCCTGTAGCTGCTTGTCGTCGAGCATCTTCATAAAGAAGATGTAGGTCATCTGCTCCAATACGGTGATTGGGTTGGTAATGCCTGCCACAAAGAAGGTGTCCCAAATCTGGTCTATCTTGTTTTTGATTTCTCCTGTTATCATACTATTATTGATTTTTAAGGCAAAGATAATAAAAAAAGGGAAAACGAGCAAAAAAATGATAATTTTTTACTCGTTTCCCAACAACTTTTCTTTGAAATCCTTAATGACCGAAAATGACCGGACTCTTTGGGGGGCGGATAGGCTGGGTTAGGGGCTAACATCCTAGCCAGTCTATCCTTGGGCTATTCAAGGCCGTCGCCAGTATCGTCCTTGCCGGTAGTACCGCCGCTTGATTCAGAGCCTTGGCCGTCGCTGCCGGTCTGACCGGTGTTTGAACCACCTGGGGTAGAACCGCCTGGCGTATTATCCGGAGTAGTTGGCGCGTTGAGATCAACGTTGGTCTTGCCCTCCTTAATCGCCTTGATAACGGCTGCCTGATCGGTATATACGAGGTACTTGCCACCGTTCTGAACCCAACCGGAAGTAGCCTTGATGACTGGTAAACAAGTCATTTAGGGTTGCTAAACAAGTCATTTACAGGTGGTAAACAAGTCATTTACAGGTGGTAAACAAGTCATTTACGAGTGCTAAATAAGTCATTTCCAACCTCTCAACAAGTCGTTTCCCTATCGTAAACAAGCCATTTGTTCTTTTCAAACAAGTCATTTCTCTTTTCATCTTTTCGCTGTTTTATTTATTTTGGCTGGAAAGGTAGTAAAAACCAACTAAGTCATGTGTACTGCGATATATCGCGATTTCTTTAAGATTCATTAGCAGACTTTAACAGAACTGCTTTGATGTTCTCATGATTTAGCAGGATTACTCAAAAGGAATAAAACATTACAAAATAAAAAGTAGGTGTCGGTGACACCTACTTTTCAACTTTATTTTTATGCATTGGAGACACTACCCTCCAATTTGGATGTCTCCCTCTGATTATCAATCTTTTATATATTTTCGCGCGGTAAGTCATAAAAAAAAGAGTATATAAAAGTGTCACCTGTCACCGTTTTCTGTCAAGCCCTTTATTGGAGC
>NZ_QTXV01000092.1:8195-9079 GCF_003461825.1 Prevotella sp. AM42-24
TCCTTTATTGGAGCCAGTTTATTGGGTGACACCAGTGACACGAGTTTTCATTATTTTTGTGGAGGTGCCTGTCACCCCTGTCACCCAACGATACGCAGAAAATAGTGGACAAAATCATATCGTATTCTTATTTGTTTGCCTATTTGTTTGCCTATTTGTCTCATCAAAATTAGGAAAAAGCAGGGGGTTACTTTCCGATGCAACATGTGGATGTTGCTGATAGTTAAGCTTTTATCTTTTAAACGGTACAACTACCCTTTTTACAAGTGCAGAGAAAATGAATAACAAATGTAATGTGCTTATTCTCAGCCTGTTAGCGATGAAGTTGTACCGCTCCTTTTTAGCCTTTTTTGTAAGATTCTGGAAACAAATGCAATGCATTGTTTCTCAGTCTCTTCCGTTTCTTGTGTTACAGAACGCTTATCTGTTTGCAAAGATACAGATTTATATTGGATTAGAGCAAACTATTATCTTAAAAAATATTATTCCACAGTTGCTTTTTTCGATAATTTTAATCGCACCACTTCATATATCTTCATGTTGCAATTTATTCAGATATAAATGTAATCCTTACTTCTATCAATTATTTGTCCGGCTCCAATTCCTCTATTGCGCAAATGGCTTGTAGCTCGACCTTTTTAATGTGAGGATAAGTCTTCTTATAATTATCTGTCACATCTTTAAAGACAAAGTTCCAACAGCACGATTTATATCCAATTGCTATTGGTGGAGTAAGAAAATTGCTAATTTTTGCAGAAAATAAAAAGAAAATCTGTATCTTTGTCGCAATAAAAATAAAAAGAAGTATGAAAAAGATAGTTTTTAATCTACTCATTTTTTGTAGTTTTCTTGTAGTATGGGGATGCAATAAGAATAAAACGAAA
>NZ_QTXV01000093.1:0-8792 GCF_003461825.1 Prevotella sp. AM42-24
ACTCAAAAATGCCCTATAAACAAGGGTGGGAAACTTTAGTCATTTAATGCTTTTAAGCATCGCTCCATCTTTGCCGTTTTCTTGGCTATATTCTTGCTTTTCGGAGCAGTCAAGGGAACCAAGGCACAAGATAGTAATGGTTCTGCTTCACCCTTTGATGGTTTGGAAAAACTTGAAGGTATTTCTGCAAGTGAGATGGCGAATTATGCAAAGAACGGTAAGCATGGTGAATTTCCAACGGATAAGAAACAAATCTTTTTCTTGTATAATGTAAAGACCGGTCTGCTGCTCAATGTAGGAGGCTATTGGGGAACCCATGTGTCTCTTCAGGAATATGGAATGCCTCTTTGGGTTTATGCAGACGGCGATGGTTGGATTCATTTCCAGCAGGATATTGATAAGCAGAGTGCTTCATCAGGGGAAGGCTGTTCGTTGGAATACTTCTATAAAGATTCTAATACTGGTAATGCTGCTGTCAACAATGGTGTCTTCGTGGATCGCGATATCTATGATACAAAAAAGACCGTGATTCAGCGTGGTTGGACGATTGAACCTATTGGAGATGCTAAAAATACCTTCAGAATATACACTTATCGCCGTAGTGAAAATGGGTATAGCAAATCTACCCCTTATGATAAATACTACCTCTCTGCAGCCGCTTCTCAGGGTGATGTGGATAAAAATTGTGGTGCTTTCTTGGAGACAGATAAACCTAACTATAGTGATGACGGCTCTCAGTGGCGTATTTTCTCTTATGAGCAGCTTTATAATTTGCAAAAGAATTCTATCGGCTTTAAGAGTTCATTAGATTTGTCATTCAAATTAGAGTGCCCTGGATTCAACCGTGATAATGGTAAGCTTGATAATTGGAAGACTGCTGTTTATAAGGATGGAGCTACTGGATCATTCCGATTTGGTTTGGAGAAACGTTATAAAACAGACCCGCAACATGAATCATACGACTATAAAGGTAGTGTTACATCATATACTTTCAATGGAACCAACTATACGAGTATGAATGATTACCAGACTCATCTTGGTAAATATTATTGCGCAGATATCAAGAATACCCGTGGCGCAGTCTATCAGGTGGTACACGTAGATCATGGCGGTTCTTATGTTATCGAATGCAAGGCTTATTCTAATACAAATAAGGCTAAGCTCTTTGCTGTTCTTTTGAAAGAAACACAAGAAGGGACTACAAATTATAAAGAAATAGTAGATGGTTCCCTCCGCGAAACTGTAGTCATGCAGACGGCAAACATGTCTCAGACAGAACAGAAAAAATTGCATATCAGCGAACAGAACATGGATTATGCTGGTAAGGAATTCTATGGCAGCCATAAGTACTTCAATAGTGTACTCGTGCAGGTTCCAGAAGGTGGCGGTAACATCTGCTTCGGTGTTCGTGTAGGTTCTGTTACTGATAATGTTGTTGAAAGTAATAATGAGTGGACAGTATTTGATGATTTCCGTCTTCTCTATGCAGGTTCTACCACCTCTCGCGACTTGATATTGGATGAAGACAAGGATAATCTGAACTATCTTCTCGACTGTACAGAAACTTATGACGATGTGGTTCTCCATCTCAACAAGAAATCTTTCAATAAGAATATCAATAAATGGAACACCATCGTTCTCCCAGTTGACTTGAATAAAGACCAGTTCACTCAGGCATTCGGAGCTAATGCCCGATTGGCAAAACTGACAACGCTCACTCGAAATCAGATCCAGTTTACAACGGTGAAGATTGCAGGAAAGAAAAATGATGACGTAGTTCTTGCGGCGTACGTACCTTATATCATCTATCCTACAAAGGACTTGGCAAATGAGAGAACACCTGAATATACGGCAACCCTTCATAAGACAGGTACTGGTTCTGGAATCGAGGAGCATAAGGTAACTATCGCAGCCAACCATATTGATATTCCGAATGTCAGCCTCAAGAGAAATGACCAAAACAAGAATGATCTCTTTGGACTCATTAAGGAAACTTGGTCGTTGAGTTTGGATAAAGTGAAACTTGCTAACAAGACTGAGGCGAGCGAAATCGTGACAGATGGAACTTTAGCTGCATTCGGTACTTTTGCAAGAACATACGGAAGTGAAATAGCTGATACTGAGACAACCTTTACCGTAAATAAGAATAATCCGATTATTGAGGGTAGAGATAATCTGCAACATTGCTATTTCTTCCATGAAGGAAAAATGGTCTATGCTGGCAACAAAGTTCGTGGCTTGCGTGGTTTCAGCGTATGGTTCAAGCCATATAAGCAAACTTCAGGTGCAGCCACTTCCAAGTTTATCCTGGATGGCATTGACTATACTACAGATGTAGAGCGAATCATGGCCACAGAAGACAGCAGCATCGATTCCAAGTTTGCGAAACTCGGTGTGTTCAATCTCAATGGACAGCTTGTTCGCAGCGGCAGTACCGATGTTTCAGGCTTACCTTCCGGTATCTATATCGTGAATGGCAAGAAAGTGTTTGTTAAGTAAAGACTAACTTATTGAAGATAAGAAAGGATGATTATGATGAAAACTCAATATATTAAACCGGAAATACAAATGGTTCTCTCTGAGAATATGCTGATGGCAAGCAACAGTTGGACAGTCGATAAAGCAAATAACGTTAATGACCCAGATGGTAATGATCACGGTCATATCTTTGGTCCTGACACTGATTGGGGTAAGGATCCTAGTTGGGGTGGTTCATCTGATCCATTTGACAGCAGATACTGGTAATCAGAAGTATATGTAGCGTACTATTAAACAGTGAAATATATTAAAAATGTGTTATCTTGGCAGAAATTCTGCTGGGATAACACATTTTTTTGCTTAAATAATTTGGAGAAAACTTATTTTTTTGTACTTTTGCAAGCAGGGTAGTTGAAAAACTATGCCTATAAACATCATATAGACTCAACAAAAATGATAAAAACCTAATGACGATCTTCAAAATACTCAAGATCAAAGGACTTTTAGTAGATTATGTACGTCTAATAATACTCTCTGTTCGTATGGCAATCAGATTGCTATGTGAATCAAAGTGTGCTAAAAGTAAGTGATGATAATTTATTGATTTGATAAAAGCTGTTTATTATGGAGTTACTGGAAAAATATTTCGCAGAACTGATTCAGTGTGTCGATGCAAGTTATCTGGTGATAGGCATTATCCTGGTATTCCTGAGTGTACCGGATACTGCAGACTATGCCCCTTATCGTAAGGCAAAATATTTCTTGGCATCAGCATTTTTTGTTATGTTCATCAACCTGTATCTTTGGTTGGAAATCTTTTCCTCTCAAGATTGGGAGGCGCTCAATTCCATCATTGCCTGTATGGACATCAGCCTGTTTTTCCTGACATGTATATGCTTTGCTTATTCGTTTGCCTCCCTGTTGGATTCGCAATATATCAATAAAAAGAGGATGCTGAAGGATTTCGGGTGTTGGATATTGACGGTTTCCTTTTCCTGGATTACCCTTTTGGAGCCTTTTGCACCTTATGCCTATTGTCTGTATATCGTTTCCACCCTGCTTTTCTGTAGCATCGTGGTAAGATACATGTTCCATTTCCAGTTTATCTATAGGAAGAAAAGGGAACAGTTGGATAATTACTTCTCCGATGATAATATGCAGCGTTTCATGTTCTGGACGAAGAAAAGCCTCTTCTTCCTGTGCCTCTTGGGTGTCTTTGCCTATCTCACTCTCTTCTTCGGAATCTATTTCAATTATGCCTACCAGGTGTATATCGTCAGTGTCAATCTTTATATCGTCATCTCTTTCATCAATTACCGCCCATATTATGGCACGCTCAATTTAGCGTCAGTGATGAATGATGAAATAGAAAACGATTCCAACCAGGAACCGGAAACGTCTAAGTTGGAGAATTATGAGAATCTCTTCGGAGCACGTTTGCAACAATGGGTGGATGATAAGAAGTATCTCTCATCTCAGTTGACCATCGACAGTCTGGCTTCCGAAATGGGTACCAATAAGGTTTATCTTTCCCGTTATATCAATGGGAAACATGCTGTCAACTTCAGTACCTGGGTTACCACCTTGCGCATCAAGGAGGCACAGGTCTATATGTTGGCTCATCCCGGTGCCACATTGGAAGAAGTAGCTTATCATGTCGGTTTCTCTTCTGCTTCCTATTTCTCCCGAGTCTTCTCCCGCATCGTCAAGACGAGTCCTACAATATGGCGAAGTAATATCTGAACAATATGCAAAAAATGAACGGAAAAACTAATGTTTTTGAAAAAGATATTGTACTTTTGTAGCCAAATTAACAAATAACTAAAACATATAATGAAGAAACAAACGAAATGGCTACTCGCCGGTATGATGATGCTGGCGATGTCCGCAAATGTGAAAGCCCAGACTTTCGAGGTAGATCTGAGTAAGCAAAATCCTAAAAGTTACGCTGTGGAAGTGCCTGATGGCAACTACAAGGTGACGGTTGTCCTCGGCTCCAAGAAAAAGGCAGCCAAGACGGTGGTGCGTGCTGAAGCCAGAAGACTCATGGTGGATGAAATTTCTACCAAGAAGGGTAAATTCCAGACCGTCCAGTTTATCGTCAACAAGCGTTCACCTAAGATTTCTGATAAGATGAACGTACGTATCAAACCTCGTGAGAAGGGCACACCTGACTGGGATGACAAGCTGACTCTTGACTTCTATGGTGCTGCTCCTGCCGTAAAACAGGTGAAGATAGAGCGTGACACGACTGCCACAACCATCTTCCTCTGTGGTAACTCAACCGTAGTGGATCAGGCTCATGAACCATACGCCAGTTGGGGACAGATGATTCCACGCTGGTTTGGTCCGGAAGTAGCTATTTCCAATCATGCAGAGAGCGGATTGACAGCCGGTTCCTTCTTAGCTTCCAACCGTCTGGAGAAAGTATTGGCCATGATGAAGAAGGGCGACTATGTGATTTGTGAGTTCGGACACAACGACCAGAAAGAGAAGACTCCAGGAAGTGGAGCCTGGTATAATTTCTCCTACAATCTGAAGCAGTATATAGATAAGGTACGCGCTAAGGGTGGAAACATCATCTTTGTGACTCCTACCCAACGCCGTTTCTTTGATAAAGCTACCCGCAGCAAAATACAGGAAACGCATGGCGACTATCCTGATGCCATGAGAGCTGTGGCAAAAAGAGAGGGTGTGCCTGTCATCGAACTTCATGATATGACCCGTACTTTCTTCGAGACATTGGGCTATGAGAACAGTAAGAAATCGCTGGTTCACTATCCAGCCAACACTTATCCTAATCAGCCGAAGGCATTAGAGGATAATACCCACTTCAATCCATACGGAGCCTATGAGGTGGCCAAGATGGTGGTGATGGGAATGAAGCAGCTCCATCTGCCATTCCTGAAATATCTCCGTCCAGACTGGCAGGATTTCAATCCAGCCCAGCCAGATGACTTCAATAAGTTCCTCTGGTATCCATCCACAGACCAGGATGTTACCAAGCCAGATGGAAACTAAAGATGTTCCGTTAACTCAGCGTCATCCGATGAAGAAAATCAAATGAGAATAAATATAAGCCGGTTCTTCAAAGTGTATAAGAACCGGCTATTTTTTGTCTTTTTAGCTGTTATTCCAGCTTATTTTTCCCGAAATTTAAATATTTATGCAGATTTACGTTAATTTTTTAGCAAATTGTTAGGTATATCAATGTTTTTTATTAAATTTGCAACATCAATATGAAGTTCAACTAACACATAGTTATTATGAAGAAGGAAAAAAGCCTGTTGCTCCTGATGGCAGCAGCTTCAGTGGGAGCAGTCCATGCTACCCCTCCTGCAAGCATGGGCGAAGAGATGAGTATTGTAAAAGTTCAAGAAAAAGGTCACACTTTTGTGAAAGGCCGTGTTATTGATTCCGAAGGAAATCCTCTGGTAGGAGTTACCGTCAAGATTGAAGGCACCAGCTATGGTGTCATCACGGATGCTGACGGCAATTATATTCTGGAATTCCCTTCCATGTCTCATCCTAAAATCGTGTATTCGAGTATCGGTTTTAAGACGAAATTCATCGAATTCATGGGTGTGAAAGAACAGAACATGATGCTTGAACTGGATCATGTGGCTCTCGACGACCTCGTAGTAATTGGTTATGGCAGCAAGAGTCGCAAGGATGTGACCAGTGCCATCTCTACCGTAAACCAGGAGCAGATCAGCAAATTGGCTGCTACGACTCCTACAATCGACGGACTTCTTCAAGGTACCGTGAAGGGTGTGTTGGCCACAACTTCCAATGGTGAACCGGGTTCTACCCTCAAGTTGAATATCCGTGGTATCACTTCTCCTTATCCAAAATCGGGTAAGGGCAACAACAACCAGCCTCTTTTCGTGATTGACGGTGTGCCTACCTTCATGGAGGATACCGGTATCAATCCGCTTATTAATATTTCTCCTAACGACATCGAAAGCATCGATGTGCTGAAAGATGCTGCTGCCACAGCCATCTACGGTTCTCGTGGTGCCAATGGTGTGGTCATTGTCAAGACGAAAAACGGTAAGCGCAATGAAAAGACCAAGGTAAGCTTCGGCTACACCTTCTCTTTCAGTAATCCTATCAAGAACTATAAGCCATTGAACATTTCTGAATACAAGAATGTACAGGACGAAATCCTGCGCAATACGGTAAACGGCATGAACGACGGCAGTTCGATGGTAGGTATGTATGGTGTAGCCGACTATCTGAGCCAATTTGGTAACATCGGATATAATGCCGAAACGGGTGCCTATACATACAACGGACTCAATGAGAGCCTTTTCGGTTCTGCGAATACCAACTGGGCTAAGGAAGTAATCAATAAGAATGCGCCTACCCACCAGTATAATGTTGCCATCAGAGGCGGCAGCAACAGGACCAACTATTCATTCTCCTTCAACGGTATGAACCAGGAAGGTCTGCTCATCAACGACCGTATGGAGAGATATGGAGCTAGACTCTCTTTGGATTCTGAAATCAATAAGTATATCACCGTGGGTGGTGTGCTCGACTATACCTACTCTTCTCGCAAGAGCGGCAGCAACGATCCTGCATTGGGCTATGACAACGACTCATGGAAGACTCGTCCTGACATGGCTGTGCGTGATGCTGATGGTAACCTGAAACGAGTAGATAAGTTTGGCGAATATGCAAGTAGCTATATGGATGCAAGTCCGGTGGGCAAACTCCAGAGAAAGACCCAGTATGAGAACGACCAGTTCTCAGGAAATGCCTATATTGACATCAAGCCTATCGAAGGTCTTACCCTCCATGCTGATGCCAACATATCCCGTTTCATCTTCAGCAATAGCTATTTCTCTCCGAAAGTTTCCTTGCCGGAACAGTATGAGACAGAACCAACTTCTACGCTCGCAGAGGCTAACTATCGCAACACGAATACGTCTATCAACTTCCGTGCTGACTATAAATTCAAGATTACTGACGACCATCGCTTCGACGTGATGGCTGGTTATAGTGCTGACAGATACTGGAGCAAGGAACACGACCAGGCTTACAGCGGATTCCCTAATGACGATGTGCTCAACAATGCCAGTTCTGCAACTACCGTCAACAAGCCTATGGAGACTTATTCCAAGAGTGGACTCAATTCCCTCTATGGCCGTTTGAGCTATGATTATCTTTCACGTTATCTGCTCGACTTCAGTCTCCGTTCCGATGAGTCATCCAAGTTTGGTCCTGGCAACAAGCGTGGTACTTTCCCTGCACTTTCTTTGGCATGGCGCGTCAATCAGGAGCCTTTCATGGCATCAGTACAGGATGTGGATGATCTGAAACTCCGTCTGAGTTGGGGTAAGACCGGTTCTACCAATGTATCCGACTTCTCTTACATCCAGTATTTCAACTCCAATATCTACGGTGGACAGAGTGCCGTTACCTTAGCCACTACTTATCCTAACAAGGATATCAAGTGGGAGATGACTACTGAGTACAATGCCGGTGTTGACTTCTCGTTCTTCAATGGCAGACTGAACGGTAGCTTTGATATCTATCATCGTAAGACAGATGGCGCCTTGGCTCCAGCTCCTATCGCCTTGGAGTTTGGTATCGGTACATTCTACAGCAATATCCTCGACTTGACCAATAATGGTTTCGAGTTCTCTATCGGTGGAGATGTGGTTCGCACCAAGGATTTCACCTACAATACGATGCTCAGTATCTCATCCAACAAGAATAAGATAACCAAGCTCAATGGTTCTACACTCGACATGATACACCAGGATCTCTACATGGAAGGTCATGCGATGGGAACCGTGAAGGGTTACAAGGTGGCTGGTATTTTCCAGAGTCAGGAACAGATTGATGAACAGAATTCTCAGGCACAGACAAACGGATATGATTTCTATCAGGATGGTGCTCACGTAGGCGACTATATGTTTGTGGATACAGATGGCAACGGGTATATTACCGAGGCAGACCGTACGGCTATCGCCAATCCGGAGCCAAAGGTGTTCGGAGGTTGGTCTCATACCTTATCTTATAAGAACCTCACCCTGTCAATGCTCTTCCAGTATCAGTTTGGAGGTCATGCATACTACAGTACTATGCAGGAATCAGCAGCCGGTAGTCTGGGTCAGAGTATTCTGAGAGAAATGTATGGCAATACATGGACACCGGACCGTACGGATGCCAAGTATGCCCAGCTGGTATGGCTGCCATCAAGCATGAGCAATACATACACCAATGACCGCTATGTATATTCCAACTCATATTTCCGGCTGAGGAAAGTACATATAAAAAGTGTTTGAGAGAAGAATGAGGAA
>NZ_QTXV01000094.1:0-6472 GCF_003461825.1 Prevotella sp. AM42-24
AAGGATGTGAAGCTCTGGATATTCAATGCCGATGACGGTTCCTTAGTTGAGGAAAAACATTATGGTAGTGCGCAGGAGGTGGCGAGCCAACGCTTCGCTCTTCCAGTTGGGCATTATCAGATTCTGGCTGCTACTAACCTTATAGAACCATTTTTTATCGGTGAGGCTACAAGAGCAACCTTAAATATGAACCAACTCATGTTTGGATTGTCCAATCCAAGTGCCTCGCCCGACCATGCCTATTATGGTGTCACGGACATCGGTATTGACAAATCAACTGTCAACTACATAACCAAAAATGAAATGCGCCATATACTTGCAGAATTGACCATCTTCATTAAAGGAGTTCCTGACAATTTTGCAATGATAGGCAAGGTTCTGAATGTGGCAACTGGACTCCTTCCCCTGCAAAAGAATGAGGATGGAACATTCGGGACGGCAAGCTATACAAAGGAAGAGTGTGATATACCTTTGAGAATCGCAGTGCCTGGCGAAACTTTAAAAACGGAAACATTACGCTTGATGCCGACAGCCAACGGTTTACATACCACCAAGTTGTTTATCCAACTGATTTCTCCTGGGGGAGTAGTTAGCAACTACGACATCGAAGCACCCGTCATGAAATCTGGCGGCAAGTACAAGATTAACTTGGAATTTGAGGAGATGAAACCTTACATGTATCTTACGAGCACGAAGATAGATGATTGGACTGAGGAATGGATATACCGTGGTGAAATCCTGAATCCTGAAGATTAAGCGCCCCTCTCATTTAAGCAAGAATCAAAACAAGAATATAAACATAAAATAGTAAAAGACAATGAAAAAGAAGACTTATCTCTTTGCCCTGATGGCAATGTTCTTGACATTGGGAAGTTGTTCTGACAACGAGAATGGTATCGGAGGCGAGACCTCCAAGTATATCACCGTTTCTACCAGTATCGGCAATATGACACGTGTTGCCACAGATGAGAAGGGTGGACAAACCTTTGAGGAGGGTGATGAAATCAGTGTGTATGCCTGGACTGGCGATGCAACTGTTGCTCCTGAGACAAGAGAGCGTGTGGTGAACAACGCTATCAACAAGTTGACTAACGGTTCATGGGTATCTACTCCACAGATGCTTTGGAAGAACAACCGCGACAAGCATTATTTCATCGGTGTATACCCTATTTCAGCAATATCCGACCTTTCTGCCGGAGAATATACATTCGATGTGAACAAGCAAACAGAAAGCGACCTCTTGGTGGCAGTCAACAAAGATGGCTTATCCTATAATGTCGATGAACAGCAACCTGTTCCTCTCACCTTTACCCACGTGATGGCAAAACTTGTGGTGAACCTTACCTATAAGAACCAGTGGGGAACAGAGGGACCTACCGTAGATAAGGTAGCTGTAGGCAATGCCGCAAAAAAAGCAACCATCAATTATCTGACCAAGGTTGTCACCCCGTCTGCTGTAGCAGAAGATAAAGCAGACTTCGACATGCCAGCATTAACCGCCAACAAGCAATATGCTTCCATCATCATCCCGCAGGATGGTGTTCAGAAGATAATCATCACCATTGGCGGCAAGGACTTCATCTACGACAACGGAACTCCTTTCAAGTTTGAGAGTGGCAAGATTACCACCGTCAACCTGGAGGTAGGACGTGACGTCATAAAACTTGGCGATGTTAACATCTCAGACTGGGGTTCTACAGGCGAACCTATCAAGGGTGAGGCTTACGATTAACTTTCTTAAAATTAAAACATAAAATTCGACAATATGAAAGCAATTAAAATATTAGCAATGGCAGCTTTGGCAACGGCAGTTTTTGCCAGCTGCTCCAGTGAGGATGAATTGGCACAGAGCAATTATCCAATGGATAATGTGGTCAGAATCATGACAAGCGTAGATGGCATGAATACCCGTGCCTCTTATGGAAACAGCACCGACAAGCTTAATTCGTTTGGCTTCTGCATCAAGAATGCTAATAGCGAAACATATACCTATGATAACGTCAAGGTAACAAAGGAAGGCAGCAATTGGATTCCTGCTACCCAGATGTTGTGGCAGAATTCAACTACCGCTGTTGACATTCTGGCTTATGCGCCATATCAGGAGACTACCGAAGATGCAAATGGCAAAGTTAAAGTCTATGGAAATAATGATTACGCTTTTGCTGTACAGGCAGACCAAAGCAATGCTAATGACTATACTTCAGACTTCATTGTTTATAGACAAAAGAACTTCACTCCTGATACGGAATTGAATGCCAACCAAGCTGTTGACATTACATTCTCCCATATCCTTAGTCAGTTGAATCTGACTATCGAGCTAAGAGATGAGTTTAACCAAAACAAGGAAAAGCCTATTACGGCAGAATCAGTAACAGATGTAAAGATAAATGGAACTATCCTAAGTAGTAAGGTGGATTTTACAGCAGAATCAATAGTTGCAAAAGTTGATAACACCCAAGGTGCAACTGCTATTACTCCTGAGGTTGTTAAATTCAATGGAGCCGATGAAAAAACAGCCCATCCAACTTTCAACTATTCAGCTATTGTAATCCCACAGTCTGTCACATCTGGGAAATTTAGCATCGGTTTTAAAGTGAATGGCAATTCTTATGTTTGGACTGCTACAGAAAATGATGTTGTATTTTTGTCAGGGAAAAGCCATCAGTTGCATTTATTGGTAGGCAAGGATGTGGTACAGATAAGTTACATTGGGGTAAGTCCTTGGGGGGAAGAGCATACCGACAATTTAGAGACAGAATAAAAGTTTGTTTGACATTAATAGATACAAAATATGAAGATAACAAAATATATTGGCGCATTAGCATTTGTTGCAATGCTCGCTGCTTGCTCTAATGAGGAAGAGCAAGGTATAAATACTTTGAGCAATGTAGTTGAGGTTACAGCCAACGTTGGTAAAAATAGTATTTTTACACGTAGTAATCCAGTGGGCAAAACAGAAGAAGCTCTGTCTGTGTTTAATGATGGCGATTTAATCCGCATATTGACTAATGGTAAAACCGTAAATTACACTAAAAGTGGTGACAATTGGATACCAGAAAATGGTGACTATTTGTGTTGGACGGGTGGCTTACAGGAGTTCAAAGCAATATACCCTTATAGCGCAAGTGAAAACACTGTAAATACGATATATAGTGGATATGTGTCTGCTGACCAATCTACCCTTGACAAAATAGCCAAGTCTGATTATATGTGGACTAATCGAATTGAGGCTAAAGCTCCTCAAGATAGAATGTTGGAGTTATATTTTCAGCGTCAAACAGCTCGTGTTGTTGTCAGAGTAAGTTCTTTTGGCAATGAATTCGATGGACTGAATCCTGTGCTTACCGATGTAAAAGTTTATTCAAAACTTCATGTTTCGGCAGAAGAGCAAGTAGGAGAAAATGAGAACATAGAAGAAATCACAGCTTATAAAGATCCAACTCCTGATGAGAATGGCAATAATGTCTTCTATGCATTGGTTGCACCTGGTGAAAAAAAAGATGGAGAGAATTTCCTCAAACTCACAGTGACATACAATGATGAAGATGGCAATCCAACATTGTCAAAAGACTTGTTTGTAAAGGGTATTCCTGCTCACGAATATGCTCAGAGCTATACCTATAATGTAAAAATAGGTAAGGATAATGCTGCGGTAGGAAATGTAAATGTTACTGATTGGAGTACAGGCAGCGTTATCGAAGGGGGCGATGCTGTAACAACTACAGAAAATGCCTTACTGGTGATAGAAAAGGCTTTGGCTGCGAACAAAAAGAACATTGAAATCACTTTAGATGCAAATGCAGATAAGAGTGTGTTTGATGCTATAAGAGAAGCTCTAAAAAGTGCAAGTAAAGGCAGTATAGAATTAACTGTTTACGGAGTTGAGACTTTGCCGTCTAATGCATTTTCGAATTGTCAACCGCTGAAATCAATTAACTTGCCAGAGGTAAAGCATATAGACAGGTATGCTTTTCAGGAGTGTAATCGTCTTGAAACAATCTATGCTCCGAGAGTTTCATTTATAGATTACCTTGCCTTTTCCTATTGTCAAAATCTAGAATCGGTGACATTAGGTAATATTTCCGCAGCAGGTATCAGTATCTTTGATGGTGTATATACTGAAGTTGTAGATTTAACTTTGTCAAAAGATCAAATGGTTATGACAGGAAGTGATGATGAAGGGTGGCACTCTGTCGAATCTGCGCCTTATGCAAGGTCTGACGATCATTTACGAATACGATTTCTTGGAAAAAAATTCAAATCCATAACATGTGGAAATATCAAATATGAAAATTAATAACATTAGATAAACTCCTAAGCTGGGCAGGAGTATTAGGTGCTCAGCAACATATATTCACCCGCATTTCACGGGAAACGACAAGGGTCTATATGCCACGATGAACAGGTGGCGTATAGACCCTTAATTATATGGTGATATTCGTAATCTACATCTCCGCTTTCAGCAGTTTTATCTCCTCTGCCGTCAGCCCCGTCATATCCATGATCGATGCTTCATCCATACCCTTTGCCAGCATCTTCCTGGCAATCTCAAGGCTTCGCTGGGACATGCCTTTTTCCATGCCTTCAGCTCTGCCTTCTTCCTTACCTTTTTCTATGCCTTTCTGATATCTGTCATCCATGAGGGTTCTTTCTACGCTTACCGAATCCCAGAATTTATCATAGGCACGGAGTTCGGCATCAGTAAAGCCGGAAACTTCAAGATCTTCTACGGCTTTCCCAATCTCCGGATCATTAAGCAGGTCGGCAGGAATCTCTTTCGTGTTGGAATTGATTTCCGTGAGGAAACGGAGCCACAATACCATCATGCGCTTGTCGGCGATGGAATGTGGAGTGAACTTAGGGAGTTCTATGAAGGTGAAATGCAAGCCCTTGATGACCTTATTGCTGTCCTTATCATGCACGATGCGGTAGTTGTGGATGAAAAGATCTATAGGCCACTCTGCATCGTGACATATAGACTTTTTTTAGAATAAACTTTTTATAGCTATTCCTGTAAGAATTGCTATGGTGAAGCTAGAAAAAGTGCCTATCAACACATACTCTGTTGTGCGAATTTCCTTGGCTTTGTTTAATTCACCAAAACGGAAAACAGACTTTGCTGCCAGCAAGAAGCCGACCCCTTCGAAACTGCCAACAAGGACGAATGTCAGAATCATGATTCTTTCAATATAACCTATCCATTGTCCGGCATTAGGTAAACTCTGTGTGTTAGAAGATACAGGTG
This sequence comes from Prevotella sp. AM42-24, assembly GCF_003461825.1. Lineage (NCBI taxonomy): Bacteria > Pseudomonadati > Bacteroidota > Bacteroidia > Bacteroidales > Prevotellaceae > Prevotella > Prevotella sp. AM42-24. Next base: position 5,246 of record NZ_QTXV01000094.1, read on the forward strand.
TCCATTTATTAAGAAACAACCCCAATAAGATAGAAGATGGTCTTAACATTAATATATATGCCACGACGGTTAACCAAACATTTGCAGAACAATGGTTCTCAATATATGAAAGAACGGTACCATCTCCGTAGAAAACGAACCATAATACTCCAATTATTATAATGTGTAAAAACTGATCTGCAAGAAATGTAGAAAGAGAATCCTGATAGCACCTACATTTAATCAAGTCTATTATAAAATGGCTGGCAAAAATAACCAAAGGTACAAGCCAGCATAACCAATCCGCCACCAACATATATGCCACACATGCATGTATGGTACTATGAAGTAACAGATAACCAATCCCCTTAATACCAGGTTTGCGCTTCCCATTATTGATACTATCTGTTTGAAGTATAAAATCAGAACATAGATGGGCGCAGAGTAACTTTATAAAAATGATGATTGATTCCATGTTACTGCTTATTGTATTTTGCGATTAACGATTTGAAATATTCCACATAGTCAAGGATTAGCTGACCCTTAGCAGAACTCCAGTGATAATTAAAGTTTTGTCTTGTCATGCCCAAATCCTCAGCAAGGTCTTTCTGAAGTTTAGGAAAGAGTATTGCCTGATAGACTACTTTTGCCTGTTTAGCAGTCCATGACGTAATTATGTCATCAGCAAAACGAGTGACCAGCTCCATGTCTTTATTAAAATCAGACCATGTAGTCGATATGCTCAGTCTTTTTTTCCCGATATTGTCAAACGAACGGCCAGATAATCTGAAAGCCTCTCCATCACTAGTTACTATATTGTCGCTTTCAAAAGAAATGTCACCAATACCAATGGATAATCTAGCATCCCAAAGCTGCTGTTTGCTTGGAGTCATTGCTTTAAGTTTTGCTCTTAGCGCAATAGCTACAGCCAAGGCATAGTCTGGTTTATCAACAACTATTTGAAAACTATCACCTCGATACATTTCCAGATTGCAGAGAGTTAGAGGCAGAAAATCTGCAACGCATACATTCAATGTATCCAATACCGTTTGCCTCCATTTTGCAGCAATATTTGTGGAGTTTACTAAATCTCCTGTAATCACGCTTTTTATCATAAACTTGAATAGTTTGATTAAATCTGATGCAAAGATAATATTTTTCTTTTAAAAAATCAAAGATATTACCTTGATTTTGCGTAATCAAGCTATTTTATTTGATTTTTCCCATTTTTTATGAAGGAAAAGATGG
>NZ_QTXV01000094.1:6482-8243 GCF_003461825.1 Prevotella sp. AM42-24
TAATCAAGCTATTTTATTTGATTTTTCCCATTTTTTATGAAGGAAAAGATGGTGATATTTTTCATATCTGCAAGAGTTCACTGGGAAAAGTTACTGAAAAAGTTATGAGTGCTCATAATTTTATGGGGTTCTGAAGTCGCGCAAGTAAACTCCACACTGTTGGGCGGATAATATGGCAGTGTGGTGGTTTCAACCATACAGGTCTAATAAAACTCTGTTTCTTTATATTCTACAAACCTTCCAATACCCATTTCCATGCAGGTTTTATTTCTATTCTGAGTCCATCACGCACAATCTCCCCTTCATCCTCATAGGTGATTATCATAGCTCTCTTCAGAGGATGCAAACCATGCAAGGCTACTAATGCTTTCACTTCTCGCTCTATGGTTTCCCCATCGCTCATCTGATAGCTCGCCTGAACAGCTAACCCCTCATCTGGCACATAGAAATCAACCTCTATGTTTTTATTATAATAGTATAAGCCCTTGGCGTATTTCTTGTATAATGTAATTGCGCAAAGGTTCTCCAGCAGAGAGGTGTTCGGATTGTTGATGAAGAGATGCAGCAGCCCATTATCTACAAAATAATGTTTTTTAATTGTTTCTTTCTCCACGAACTTGGAAACATAATTGTCAATAGAAATCAACAAGCATGATTCTTGCAGATAGCGAACATACTCCATTACTGTTGATGGGCTACATGGAGTACCGGTTGCTTTTATCAGATTGCTCAAACGATTCAAGGAGCATGGCTGTTTCACGCTTTCTGCCAATCTTCTTACACAAAGGCGTAAGGCATCCTCGTTCTTTATTTTGTGCCGAACCACCAGGTCATTAAAGAAAATACGATTATATAAGCTGTTGAGCCATATTCTCTTTTCTTGAAAATGCACAAGCTCAGGGAAACCACCCCAATCAAAGTAAGTTCGGAAATGGCGCTGCAGTTCATCTGCTTTTCGGCCATATTGCCAATTCTTTGAAAGCAAGACTTCAACAGCTTTCAGATATTCAGAAAAGCTATATGGAAACACGCTGATGTCCAGGTATCTTCCTCCCAATACAGTCTCTATGTCACGACTCAGCATTTTGGCATTACTGCCAGTTATATAGACACGATATTTTTGGTTGGCTAGACGGCGTGCAAAGTTCGCCCACCCTTCAACATTCTGTATCTCATCAAAGAAGAAGATGGGCTGACCTTCATACATGCTATGATAGGCTTGCAATATGAAATCTAAGTCTGTTACCGACATTCCTTGCAAACGTTCATCGTCAAAGTTGACATACACGATATCTTCTATATCAACTCCATTTGCCAGCAATTGCTGTATTCTCTGGTATAGCAAATAGGATTTTCCTGCTTGTCTTACTCCTACAAACACATAATTGCCATATTCCTCTAAATATAGAGGACGCTGTACCAAATGAATACGACCTATATATTCTTGGCTCTCAGCTATTATCGTTCGAAACAATTCCTTTTCCATATACTTACTTTTGGGGGCAAAAGTACGAATTTTATTTGATACTACAAAATTTAAAGGCTCTTTTTATTCGGTAGCAGCGAATAAAATGGCATAATTCTATTCGCTGTTACCGAATAAAATCAACAAACAGAACTACCTTTCTCTTATCAACAGTCTTCAGCCGAGTGTGGATTCTCTTGCCGCACGCATCTTTACCGAATCTTCAAGACAAAAGAAGACTGTTCTCCTACAGAATGGAGAGACTTCCAATCTACAGATGTAGCACAAAATGATTC
>NZ_QTXV01000094.1:8253-8492 GCF_003461825.1 Prevotella sp. AM42-24
ATGGAGAGACTTCCAATCTACAGATGTAGCACAAAATGATTCAAATTCAGCATAATCATTTTTTCGTAAAATACCAAAGAAAAAGCAAGATTTTTATCGAAAAACAGCCAAAAAGGTGTCGCATTCCTACGAATGCGACACCTTTTTGGTAGGAATGCGACACATGAACAGGTAAAAACTACACCTTCTTTCGGAGAAATTCACTATATTTGCGACATGAAGGAAATAATAGAAACTAT
>NZ_QTXV01000095.1:0-3539 GCF_003461825.1 Prevotella sp. AM42-24
GACTCAAAAATGCCCTATAAACAAGGGTGGGAAACTTTAGTGATATAATATTTGTATAATAATAGTAATGTCGTCCTTGATGACTGTCTGTACTGCTTATGTTCCAATAAAGAACATGTTTCGTAAGCAAAGGTACGAAAAAAATCTAAATAATGTAGCAATTCGTGGCAATAATATGTCTTATTTGCAAAATTTAACACTTGGGAACAGGTGCATTTTGAGCGGAAAAATGGCTTCGAGGTGACACCCTTTCCAATGATACGATTGGCCACCTGTTGAAAACTTGTCGTTACTAAAGCATAAACTTGAATAAAAAAGCCTCGAAATACGAAACAGGCTTCGATAGTCAATGAAGCCTATTTCGTAGAGCAATGAAAGCAGCTTCGTAAGCAGTTGAAGCCTATTGCATTATTCTGATAGAAACTATAAAAAAAGTTGACCACTTTATGCTTTATTAATAATACACGTTGACTCACAGTATTAACGTAACAACTCATGACAATATGGGTGCGGTGTAGGGCGGCGGAATAAGAGTTTGTTATAAAATATTGTTTAAAACGAGTCTATTATGAATATTTTTTGTATCTTTGCAAAAATATAGAAATGGATATTTCTACAATCAATAAAACTATTAGATTTTAATAATTATCAACTTACAGTCATCATGAAAGTTATTCATAGTATCCTGTCCTTTCCCCCTCGATAGCCCTTTCACAGGCCATCGTCTGTTTCCTTTTAGCCTTTAGTCCGGCAGCATATAGTAAAAATATCAATCCTCGCAAAGCAGCGAAGATAGCTCAAAGATACGTCACCTTACCTCAATCCCAAGAGGTAAAGGCAAAATCGAAAGGTTTCTCTCAAACAGCTGATACACTTTATTATATATATAATGACGCCAGGGGAAGCGGATTTGTGATTGTCTCTGGCAACGTATTTCGATGCTAATTCATAATGGTTGCCAAAAAGCACGCCTTCATTTTACATTCTTTCACACGATTTCTTTGGATCGCATACCTCCAAAACTTACCAACCAAGACTCTTTATATGTAATTTTTCTTAAATATATATACAAAATAAAGAAAATATTCTATAAATTGAATTTATTTCACTATATTTGTAGTTGAAATTATAATTGTATGGAAGATATAAACAGAATAAAGCTTGTATTGGTAGAAAACGTACTATTCTTTAATGCCTAAAAAAGAAGACATCAATGATGTAATAGACAGCGATTCTTCCTATAAGGCACAAGGAGAAGCTTTTGCCAAAGTATTAAATGGATGGAAAGAAGATGTCGAACCAAAGATGATGGCTATCAATCAAGGTGTCCATCCAAAAGAATTGATTGCCGACTGGTCTGAAAGTCTATTAGCGAAAACTATGGAGCATAGTGGACTTGTAGATGCTTATGATACCTATGATGTCCTGCTAAACTACTGGGCAGATACTATGCAGGATGACTGTTATATGATTTCCAACGACGGGTGGACTTATCCAGAAGTGAAAGCCATCAAGGTAAAGGAAGTCAAGGAAAAGAAGAACAAGAACAAGAAGGATAATGGCAGCGATACTGAAAGCAATAAGTCTAAGACAAAAGAGATGAGTGAGTACGAAAGTGAGGTAAACGGCTACCTTGCCGAAATGGGTTTTACACTTTAACGAAGAAACAACATGCTTAGTGAAAGTCAAAATATAGAATATAAAGAATCTTGGCGAGACGAATATCTGAAATGGATATGCGGTTTCGCCAATGCACAAGGCGGTCGCATTTTTATCGGTGTGAATGATGAAAAGCAGGTAATAGGTCTGCCTGATGCCAAGAAGCTGATGGAAGACATTCCTAACAAAATTGTCAACTACCTTGGCATCGTGGAAGATGTAAACCTACTTACAGAAGGAGAAAAAGAATACATAGAGATTGTGGTGACACCAAGCAGTATGCCTGTGGCTTACCGTGGTGTTTACCACTATCGTAGTGGTTCTACCAAGCAAGAACTAAAGGGACTGGCATTGCAGAACTTTATCTTGAAAAAGATGGGGTGGTCGTGGGATGATATGCCAGTCGCCGGAGCCACGCTAAACGACATAGACCGTCAAGCTATCGACTACTTCTTGCGTAAAGGCATTGAAGTGGGACGAATTTCGGGTGATGCCTATACTTCATCTACTGAAGCTGTGCTGCGAAGCTTGAACTTGATAACTGAGGAAGGACAACTCAAGCAAGCCGCCCTATTGCTCTTTGGCAAGAATCCCAAGAGATTCTTTGTGTCTTGCGATTTCCGTATCGGCCGTTTCTGTAATGACGAGAGCGACTTGATCACACAGGACGTAGTAGAAGGAAATATCCTGCAAATGGTAAACCGTATCATTGAATTGCTGCGTTCCAAGTACCTTTTGTCCCCCATTCACTACGAAGGGATAACACGTATAGAGCAATTGGAAATACCCGAGGATGTGTTGCGTGAGGCTATTTGCAATGCCATCGTACACCGTGACTATATGGGAGTACATACACAAATGAAAGTATATGACGACTGCATTATGCTTTGGAACGATGGCAAACTGCCAGAAGGCATTGACCAAGAAAAGTTGTTCGCAGAACATGCTTCACAACCTCGCAACCGCAACATAGCCAATGCCTTCTACAAGGCTGGCTTTATCGAGACATGGGGGCGTGGCATTAACAAGATACGTCAAGGCTTGAAAAAGATGGGACTTCCTGAGCCTAAAATCGAGAATCATGTCAGCGGAACATTGATTACCATTTACCGTAATGTCGGTGTAAATGGAACTAATAACACCAATAATGTCGGAAACATGTCGGAAACAAATGTCGGAAACATGTCGGAAACGAACCTTACTGAACGTCAACGGTTTATCTTGTCTTCTATCAAGAAAAATCCGTTAATCACAGGAAAAGAAATGTCGGAAACATTGTCGGTAACACAGCGTACAGTAGAACGCGATTTGTCGGCAATGCAGAAAGCTGGCATCATTCGGCATGAAGGCAAGGTTAATGCAGGTGTGTGGGTGGTGCTTGAAAATACCCAAAATAAAGATTGAAAGGTATGAAAGAAACGAAATACAAAGATACGGAGATAGGAAAGATTCCTGAGGATTGGGAGGTTACATCTATCGGAAAGTTCTGTAATGTAAGACGAGGAGTACACGTGTAACGAAAGAGCAATTAACAGACGAAGGAAGGTATCCTGTATATCAAAACACCAATTACCCTATGGGCTATTTTGATAACTACAATGCGGATGCCAACACCCCATTTGTCATTGTGGGTGGTTCCGCTGGACAAATAGGTTTAAGTAAGGAAAGATATTGGGCTGCTGATGATTGTGCTTTCTTTGCATGCCATGATATTTACAAGGAATACCTATACTATGTCTTGCTTCTTAACCAAAGTAATATTTTGCTCCTATGATACATATTTCCTAAAAATGTACTATCTTTGCAGCATGACAAAGAAATAAAACTATTAGATTTTAATAATTATCAACTTACAGTCATCATGAAAGTTATTCATAGTA
>NZ_QTXV01000095.1:3549-8267 GCF_003461825.1 Prevotella sp. AM42-24
TTACAGTCATCATGAAAGTTATTCATAGTATCCTGTCCTTTTCCCCCTCGATAGCCCTTTCACAGGCCATCGTCTGTATTCTTTTAGCCTTTAGTCCGGCAGTATATAGTAAAAATATCAATCCTCGCAAAGCAGCGAAGATAGCTCAAAGATACGTCACCTTACCTCAATCCCAAGAGGTAAAGGCAAAATCGAAAGGTTTCTCTCAAACAGCTGATACACCTTATTATATATATAATGACGCCAGGGGAAGCGGATTTGTGATTGTCTCTGGCGATGATGAGATGGGGGAGATTTTGGCTTACAGTACTGAGGGAACACTCGACACGCTGAATGCCAACCCCTGCGTAAAACTCCTATTGGAAGGGTATCGCCAGACATACGAGGTGCTGAAAGAAGGAAAGGTTGTTGTCGGAAATGCAACCCGCTCTGGTCTGTTTTCTCAAACCGTATCACCTCTACTGAAAAGCAGATGGGGACAGTCGTATCCTTTTAATGCCCGTACAGGTTACCCCTATAGCGGATGTGTGGCTACTGCCATCGCACAATTGATGTATTACCATCAATGGCCTCTTCAGGGAAAGGGACAGAATGAGTATGAGGTAACTTATTATCATACCAAGAAAAGTGCAGACTTCAGTCAGTCTCATTATGATTGGGCGAATATGTTGCCCGACTACCGTTATCCTGTTCGTGCAACTTCAGAACAGGAAGATGCCGTTGCCTTGCTGATGAATGATGTGGGCGTGGCTTCTTTCATGCAATATACACCTAATGCCAGCGGAACACAGGGCATATTTGCCTATCAGGCTCTGCTAAAAAACTTTGATTATTCGGCTGCCTATGCAATCAAAGCAATAGAAGGGCCTACCCGTTTTGCAGAAATCCTGCGGCAGGAACTCCTCAATGGATGTCCTGTCTATCTGGAAGGCAGACCGGCTGGTGCTGCTTCCGGACATGCATGGGTGACAGATGGTTTTGATGAAAATGGACTCTTCCACATGAATTTCGGTTGGGAGGGACAGGGTGATGCCTACTATTCACTCACCAACCTCAGTGTTTCGCAGACTGGTAGTGAGTTCCAAGGTAAGCCGCTGGCATTCAACCGTGCTATCATGGCTATCTTAGCACATCCCGATAATGGGAAATATCCGGAGATAGACCGTAGTCTCTTGGAAAATTCCCCACAGTTGATGTTCAATGAGGGTGGTTCGCTACTGATAAAAGAGGCAACTGGCAAGAATTTCAACCCATTACAGACTATTACAGTGGAAATGAATTCATTCGTCAACAGGGGTAAGCCTTTCCGGGGAGATATTGGTGTAGCAGTCTATGATGTGGATGGGAACCTCATGCAGGTTGCCTATTCTGATGATCATGCTTTGGGAGGTTTTACGCAGCGAATCTATGGTGCCGATCATGCCGGATGGATGGGGAACGACTATCTTATCAATGAAGCACAACCTGTCAAGTTGAATCTTTCAGGTCTTCAGGATGGATATTATCGTCTCCTTCCTGTATGTGTTGCCAGAAAAGAAGATCAGTCGTGGGATGAGTTCTTTCTGATAAAAAAGGCGCCTGTGGTAGAAGTGGAACTGAAGGATAGAACTGGGCGCATATCTGAAATCTATTCGGAAGAACCTCATTTCCAGTTAATGGCGCAGCCAAGACTCATCGGCAGCGTAGAACAGGGAGAAAAAGTACAGGCATTCTTCTCGCTGAAAAATCTCAATGGTGTACCTCGTGACTGTTATTTGAGAGTACAATTGCTCAATGATAGTCGAGAGGTCGTGATGGATACCCGTGTCGATCAGCTCAGCGAAATCGAAGGTTTTACCGAAACCGAAATTCCAATTTTGCTTTCTTTGCCTTCAAATCTTTCTCCAGGATGCTACGAAGTGAAACTCATCATCTCAGGCGATGAAGCAGAAACGATGTTCTATCCTGTCAACCTAATCCACGACCGGGAGGCTGCATTTATCCAGGTGGAGAAAGCGCAGGAAAAGCCGCTAATGGCGAAAGCAGAAGTCTTTTTAGCTGATGATTCCCACGAGAAAATAGAATCAGGCAGTATTGATATGACGAAATATGCTAATTTCAAATTGGGAGTCTCGCTGCTCGCATCCGAAGGCAGAAGTTATGAAGGACGTATAACGCTGATGGGTGAAGACACAGAGATCAAGGAAAAGATACAGGTGCGGGGAATCGATGATGAAGTGAGTGTTTCTTCAACCTTCGAGGTACCCCTTTACAGTTATTGGCTGCGCAAGAACAATTTGTCTTTTGTCGATGGTCATACTTATCGCATGAGGGTGATGGGGGAGATAGAAGGCAAGGAAATCGAACTTGGCAATCCGCAGGGACCCGTGTATTACCTGAAGCGTAAAGGCGACCTCCTCGCTATTTCCCAGGACACATCTACAGGAATCGGAGCCTCTGTAAATGCAGCTCCTTCCATTGATGTTCGTCTCGAAAGTCATCAACTATCAGTTTCCTGTAGTGGCTTGAGAAACATCAAACTCTATCAGATAAGCGGCAGTCTGCTTAAACAGTCTGAGAAGATAAATGGAAATCAAGCCTCGCTTTCTCTGCAAGGCATTCCTGCAGGTATCTATCTGTTGCGTATAGTTACTGATAAGCAGACTTTCACTTATCATGTTGCAAAAAAATAACAAATCTGATTCAATTAAATGGATTAATCTGTCAAAAAAGCGACTGATGATGATAGATGCGTTGCCCAAATCATAGCCATTTGTTTGGGCACTCGTTGCCCGCCTCGTGATCCCTCGTTGCTCGTCTCTTGTTCACCAGTTCCCCATCACGTGATCCCCGAGGGACCGTTTGAAGAGCATAACAGTTTTAAATCTGAGATGAAACCTGTATGGTTTAGAATTTGTGAAAGTTATGGAGAATACTACATAACAATGTTTTATGACAATGAATACAATCATGCTAATGGTGAGGATTTATAATAATCCCTAATTTCGCAACACTCTAATTTAATATCTTATAAGTGCCTGAGCAACAATAAGTTGCTCAGGATTTTTATGTCTGAAATTTCACTTATCTTAGTGTAGTAAAAAATAACAAATAAAACTCAGAATGGCATGGCAAAAATACAAATTCAAACTTTCTCACCAAATCTTCTGTAAAGATAATGTAAAATAATGGAAAAACGATGGAAAATACGCAAAAAGTGCCGATAGTGGTGCCAAAAGTTGCTTTTTTAAGCACTTTTGGCACCACTATCGAGCTTTTTTGTATTCTGAAGGTCGATGCCGCCGTCAACCCGTCCCGTTTCTACTCCAAGCAGCTTCTGCGCCGGGTAAGCAACCAGTACGATATCGAGAGCGAAAGTCTGGAAGAGCGAATCATGGCAGTATTGGATTACATCAGCGGCATGACGGATATCTATGCCTTAGATATTTATCAGAAGATCAACGGAATAAGTCTGCCGATAGTATAGAAACAAAACAGGCGTTTCTTATATTTTTGCGTAAAAGTGTGTTAAATAAAGAAAGATAATAGGAAGAAGAATGCAATAATGGGGGGAGAATAATGTTTCATAAATAGAGGATGGGCAAAGCGCCTATCATGTATAACTCATAAAAAGAACAGTTTATGAAAGCAAAGATTTACTTTTTGGCAATGGCTTTCGTCGCTCTCTTGATGGTAGGGTGTAGCGATGATGATGGTATTCAACTCACACAGGATGAAATCATTGGTGATATTAACACAGGCAAACAAGTGGGTATCAAGGGCAATAGCCTTGTCATATATACCACCCAGGGTGCCTGCGTGAATGTGCAAGGAGCCAAGGGCAAGATTTCGGCACAGTCTTCTGATGAGAAAGTAGTCACTGTAACTTGCATCCATGAGACGGGGCAGTATGGTAAGAATGAGCGTATTAGCTTGTCTGCTATCGCTGTGGGAAAGGCTATTGTTACAGTGACTGATGAAGATGGTAATGAGGCAAAACTTGCCGTGGAAGTCAAGGATGTTGAGACGTTATGGGAGACTACACAAGTATTTAGTGGTTATCAAAAATATTGTAAGGTGGAGGGTGTTTCCAAGGAAGATTCTTTGGTGATAGCATCGGATGCGATAGCAAGTAAGCCTTATGAAGCTGTTAAATTCAAGAGCCGTGGTGATGTATTTACAGTATCCCGAATCCAGTTCCTTGCTGGTGGAAAGGTGTTGGTGGATGGGTATTATACTACTACGTATAATGAAGATCACAGTATACTTTATTTCGAGGTTGGAGATGGTAAAGGCGGAACTTTGGAGAATTTCTATTTGAAACGAAAAGAAGGCTCGCATTTCTTCTGGGATTTGACAGATAAATATAAGGAAGCTTATCCGCAGGTAACAAAGGTGGAGTTAGTTTGGGCAGCTGCTAAGCTTTCTTAAGTTTTCTTCATATTAAAAGGGTCGCTTCAAAACTCATTCTCTTATTCGCTTTCGGGTGCTTTAGGGCTTTATGTTAAAGTTTCTAAAAGAATAATGACAATTAATATCATATCAGAGAAAGAAGAAGGTAACTTTGAAACAGATGATAATCCAACTAATGCAATTAATGGTAAGGGGTCTAATGTGAATGTACATTTCAATCCGGAATCAAATCCAGACATCCCAACTCTGAATAGAAAAACAGGTAGAGTTAGTAATAAAAAGAGACCTTCCCAAGTTGGATTAGCTCATGAAATGATTCATGGTGA
>NZ_QTXV01000096.1:0-5806 GCF_003461825.1 Prevotella sp. AM42-24
ACTTATAAAATAAGTTAAACTAAAATGCTGCGGAATTTAGGCATAATAAACACTCTTTTTTATAGTATATTTCTCCCCTTTATATTCTATCGTTCCACAAGAATTATTATATTGTAATCCTGAGGAAACTTCTTTACAATATATTATATTGAAAGAATTATACTCTTGCTCCATAGAGCAAGAGTATAAAATATAGGTAAAAGCGTAAAGCGTAATTAAACAAATGTGATTTCTCATTTTATTGTTACATTTACAGTTTGAGGTCTTTCATTCACATTTCACCCATGTCGTAAGTAGAGGTCGTTACATTGCCCTCCGTGTCGGTGACACGGACAAAACGCTGTATGGCGTAGTATGGAAAATGTTTCGAAGATGCTAACGGAATTATCCTCAGATAAGCCCAACTGAATTTTAAGGCGGTTTATAACCTTGTTTTGTTGATACTTTCATGTTGCTCGTCTTTTATGTTATAGCTAAAGAACGATAGGAATTTGAGAATATTGTATGGAATTGTTGAATTAATCAAAAAAGTGCTGTAATATTGGTATAGATTCCGTTATTGGAATATATTGCGGTGTATTACCGTCTGATGTTGAGACAATACTCACATTAAATGCTGATGGTACCTATTTGTTGATACAGTCATACAATGAAAGTAGAACAAACAGGAAAGGTTAAGAGGTACTTTCCAAGTGCTTGACGGCAACATCTTGATGCTTGTGCATCCTTCGAGCGGGGACAATCTATTTTATAAGAGTGAGGGATACAAACTTCATTATTCTTATAGACTCGTTTGGCAATGAAACTAAAAAAGAGGACGGAAAGAACTGTATTCTGAATAAGAAAGTATGGAGAGTGTAAAATAAACTGTATTGGACTATAATTGTTATAGCTTGGCACTGTTTTACACTCTCTTCCATTTAGACATTTCTAATATGATGAAATGCTCTATTTGGGCGACTTTTCTCTACTATTTATATCAGTTGAGGATATATTTTTGCAAATATGACCTACAATATACTCTATCGGAGTAAAAAGCTCAATATCATTATTCTCAACTAAATCTTCTATTGAAGATTTTACAAATTCCCAAAGCCTGGATGCCTCATATTCTTCATATGGATGTTTCATTCTTTAATTATTTCATTTTCTGTTTCAATGATGATATTGACCTATCAAATAAGGCGACATTTATTTTCGACACATTATAATAGCCTACACTTATATCTTTCAATAGAATATCCTTCCACATTAATTGATTTTCTTGAATTCCCTTCAATTTAATAGTATCTGGTTTTATAGGAATTTTGTTCTTTGTAAGAAGCTCGTTAATTTCTTTAATTAGTTTCGAGTTTTGAAAACGAAGATTATATATACTATCCCCTAAAAGACTTATATTTCGTTCATTTTTACAATAAAAGAAACCACTTAAATAGATACATGAAGAATCTTGATATCTAAACAAATATTCAATTTCTTCTGTTGTATAGTTGATTGACAACATGTATCCTTTAGGTACACAGAGTTCGAAAGTTTTATTATTTAATTGTAACTTGACTTTTTTGAGTTTCTCCTTAGGCAAATTATAATTTGCAATTGCAGAAAATGTTACTAATAATAAAAAAAATAATAATGTAAACTTTATTTTCATCTGTTCTATATTTTTAATAACAACATGTTCGTACGATGAAATATGTAAGCAATTTTATCGTACGAATTATTTTACTTTTTATACCAATATAGCGAAATTGGAATATTTTTGTCTGCTAAAATAGAAGGACCATCGCCCCCTACATAATTACCTGACGGGGCTTTTGTTGTTATATAATAAGTTCTTAAAGGTCGGTTTAGTTGACCACGCGAAATATTCTCACTATATACAGCCTGCCATTCACTACGTTCCAAACCGTTGTGTGAACGATTATCTTTGATGATTTTCTTTAACTCCTTTTCTATATTTTTTTTACATCTATATATTTTTCTTTTGTCATCTTTTATATAATCATCACATATGAAAAAAGTCTGATGATAATTTGTTCCTTTTATAGTTAATACTAATCTTGGAGGCAATTTGATTATGTCACAGAGAGTTGCATTCTGTAAGAGTTCATACAGTTCTTGGATTGAAATATCATCATTAATAATATATTCATTATCATCAAAATAATTTTTTACCAATATTTGCTTACAAACTTTTTTGTTTATAAGATTAGGATGTATGCTATTTTTACAACAATTCCATAAGCAAAACAACCCACAAAAACAAAATATTTTTAATAACTTATTCATGAAGATAGTGTATTTTAAATTATAAAACTCATCCAGCAAGATAGTAGAACCTTTTACTTGTGGAAATTCGCTTAGGTGTAATTAATTGAAGTTTCGCAAGTGAAAATTCAATAACCTTATAATCAACAGAAAAGCCATCAGTCTCGCTACCAGCATACTGGATGCGGCGTGGGTCTGAACCGTAAGAGTCGAAATATCTATTCATTCTACCTCCGTTTTTAAAGTGTTCTATTTTGGATCAAATAACAAAGGACGTTTACTGGCGATGCGCTTTAATACTATATATCTCCATCTTGGATAAACCAAACCACTTTTTACCTGAGTCCTTAATGGATGCACCTATGTGATATACACAGTTCGCTGCTCTCCTTTTTTTTCTATTTTATCTGTCATATTTATATTCATTTTTCCAATATCACAAATTGTGACTTTGAACATTACCATATTTAACAGCATCCAAAGGTAATGCTTTTAGCCTTTAAACTACTATCACACAACCCTTTCTTTGAAAAGAACGTAAAATTAAGTATTTTAACTCGCTCTAAATAGGACTTTGATTGAATATCAAGAACTTGGGCGTTTGCCTATATTATATAGGTAACAATATGGAAACGAGCGGACTTCTGCTCGTTTCTGTATTTTGCAATATACAAAGAACACCTTAATTCGGGGACAAAGATACGATAATTTTCTAAATATCCAATGAATTACGATGAGATTTTTATGGCAATTAGAACTTTTTGTGTAAAATCCCATGCATGAAATGCAGTTTTCTAAGAAAATATTTGGAGATTCCGACAAAAAAGCGTATTTTTGCAGCAACAAATCCCACCACGCCTCTCAACGATGCGTACCACGGTGGGACTTCGCTTTTTATATGGGTATATGAACTACGACAAACAACCGATAAATATAGATGAACAATTAGCCTTGCTCCAAAACAGAGGACTAATGATAGAGGATGTAGCTACAGCCAAATTACAGCTTTGCAATATCAGCTATTTCCGTATCGCTAGTTATCTTCGATACATGGAGCAAGACCGACAACATCATCTTTACAAATCCGGCAGTACATTCGAGCAAGCCATCAACCTTTATCTCTTTGATAAAGAACTACGCCAACTTATATTCACGGCTATCCAAGATATTGAGATTTCTCTCCGAACCAAGATGATTCAAGTGTTCTCAATGGAACATGGGGCATTTTGGTTTATGGATTCGTCATTGTTCAAGAATGCAGAGTTTTATGAAGGTTGTCTTGACAATATAAAGAAAGAGGTGTCTCGCTCAAATGAAGATTTTATCAAGGAACATTCCGAGAAATATAATTATCCAGCTCTTCCACCCGTGTGGAAGACCTTGGAGGTTGTTTCATTTGGTACTCTTTCAAAGTTGTTTTGCCTGTTTAAGGACAATCGATTAAAGAAGCAAGTGGCAAGAGAGTTTGGACTTCCTCAATACACTTATTTGGAAAGTTGGATAAGGTGCATTACCGTACTTCGTAATTGCTGTGCTCATCATGCACGTATATGGAATAGGCGTTTTGCCTTGAAACCTCAATTACCGAACCGACTTCCTCTCAATTGGATTACTCCAAGTCAGAAGCCTATCAAGTTGTACCATCAGCTATGCACCTTATTATATTTGGAACAAACTATTAAACCTTGCATGGACTTGAAAAGTTCTCTACTCAAACTCTTTGCAAAATACTCTAATGTAGATTTGCATGCCATGGGATTTCCGCAAGGATGGGAAAATGAACCTTTATGGAGATAGTAGGCGGTGTTCGGATATAGCTTATCCGAACACCTGCTGCCATAACGTTTTGTTGCTGACGATGATTCTGACATCAACTTTCATGTATTTTTGCAACACAGGGACATTTTGCTCCTGTGTGCACATTGTGGCTATAGCCATAAAATAATTGCCATCTTCCCTATGTATGAGTTCGGCGTTATGGCGTATGATGTCGCAATTATAAGATGCATTGTTGCTGCCCTCGAAAGATACATGAGCCATCCTTGGCTCATCGAAAAGATACAAATACTTGTATGGCACAAACACATGCACTGTTCTTTGATTGATGACCTCACCATTAGCCTCTGGCATGGATTCCATAGCAGGAACATATTGTGGTGTGTTGCCACCTGATGTTGAAACAACACTCACGTTAAATGCTGATGGTACCTATTTGTTGATACAGACATTCAAAGAAAAGCAGAACGAGCAGGAAAGGTTAAAAGGTACTTTCCAAGTGCTTGATGGCAACATCCTGATGCTTGTGCATCCTTCAAGTGGTGAGCATACCTTCTACAAGGTGAAGGATGCCAACCATATTATTCTGATAGATTCGTTTGGTAACGAACCTAAAAAAGAAAATCGGGATAACTATGCCCTAATAAAGAAATGAAATGTAAATAAACTGTGTTTACCCATTGTAGTAGAACACAGCTTATTTTACACTCGAACCAAAGATGGACTTTTACAAATTATTGTTTACAAAGACATATTGAATAGTAAACACACTAAGATTATTGTTGCTTTTTGTAGTATTCACCTCTCCATTTTATACCATTTGGTGTAACTTGTATATACTCTCCTAATAAATAATATTGATTGAAAAGTTTATCTGTTACATCAGGTAGATTTATAATAATACTTTTCTCAGTATTCAAATCCACTTTATACGGATACTCGTAGTATAAGACACCAAAGTATTGGCCTGCGGGATTACTTTCGGTATAATACATTGGTTGGAATGTAAATCTGAAACTTTTTGGAGAATTAATTCTATTACGATTCAATACTATAGTACATGTCCCTTTTTCTGTAATCCCAGAATACGAAATAGTTCCACAATAAACATTAAACTTTATAGGCATAGTTGTATTCGGAACTTTGAAAAGTATTTCAGCAAGAGTTTTATTACCAGAAACTTCTTCGATAATTAAAATGTTTTTAAAAGCACTTTGCATCGGTCCTTCTATTGAATTTATCTCAAAAAAAGTATCGCTGACTTTAGTTATTTGACAAATAGCCAAAGGAAAGCTCTGTTCCCCCTCTATAGAAGAGGAGGAATAGAACTTTAGTGTGTCATTTTTAATTTCTATCAATTTTGAACTGGTTTCATTATGATAGATACCATTTTCAAGTTTTTTAGATGTTTCACCAAAACTAACCAATCCTATAACTGACAAAAAAATACAAAATATAAATCTCATTTATTTTTCAATTTTTGTTGACTCTTCAAAAAATCAGAATAATCTTTAATCATTGGATAGCCATATCCACCATTCGGATCTTTTATGGAGCCTACATAATGAACATTTGAACGAACTGTTGAGTGCTTCAAACTATTGAACCGGTCGCAATTTGCGACCAGTTCTCCTTTATCTTGATGTTCTATATTATCTGCCATATTGCTATCTTTATTTTTGAGATCACAAATTGTGACCTTAAACGTGTTGTTACTTATTATTGTATGCAAAGGTAGTGCTTTTAGCCTTTAAACTACTAT
>NZ_QTXV01000096.1:5816-7715 GCF_003461825.1 Prevotella sp. AM42-24
GCAAAGGTAGTGCTTTTAGCCTTTAAACTACTATCACACAACCCCTTTCTTTGAAAAGGACGTAAAATCAATAGTATTATTGCGGTGATTGCATTTTTAGTAATCGCCTAACTCGTTGTACGGTACTTACCCCTTAACCACTCAACTTTGCCACATCCTGAATGGAATACCCCTTGCTATTGGCTATACAATTCCCGCTATTAGGGCTTGTTAGGGACTTGCACCCATTAGAATAAGCTCATGCCGAGCGTACAATAAACTGTGTTAAACAATAATTATTATAGTTTAATACAGTTTGTTTTACACGCTTGCAATTGCTTTCTTTTACTATTCGGCTACAAGCTATTAGTTTACAGAAATGGAAAACAGATTACCATATTTAGAGTTATTTGATATTGTTTTAATATTATGGTACTCTATACTATGTTTGAGATGTAAATATGAATACGATAAATTAGAGCTATTATAAATTTCAATATCAAAATATTTATAATCAACGGTTCTAATGGTATTGCATTTTATCCTCTGTAACATATTTCGTATTGAATCAACTTTTGAATAGTTCCATCCTAAGTTTTTCAATAATAGATTAAAATTCTTGTTATCTAACCTTTGTGAGTTAGCTTTTTGAGTGACTCTTTCTCCATTAATTACATTTTTGCTCATTATAATAATATCAACACTATTATTTTTATCATTAATATTAAAATTAACATAGTTTTCTTTTTTTAAATTTATTGGAATAGAGTTATTAAATAAATTAGTAACATCAAAAAAAAGCTCTGCATTATTTTCAAAATTTTTTTTCATCCACAACACATCGCGACTCTTACTGTAATCACATGATTGCAGCAGTTGTAAAAGTATTAAACCAAGTAATATTTGCATTAAATATTTCATACCTGTTATTTTAAATTTCTCTAAAGGAATGATATTCCTCAATCTGTGATTTTGAACATTCCTCCATTGTTAACTGAAACCTAAAATCAGAAGGGAACCTCTGAATGTTACGTTTGACTGCTTGGTTCAAAG
Source organism: Prevotella sp. AM42-24 (assembly GCF_003461825.1). Taxonomy (NCBI): domain Bacteria; kingdom Pseudomonadati; phylum Bacteroidota; class Bacteroidia; order Bacteroidales; family Prevotellaceae; genus Prevotella; species Prevotella sp. AM42-24. The sequence goes on from NZ_QTXV01000096.1 coordinate 6,849, forward strand.
TTCTTGTCTCTACACCATATAGCGTTGCCAAGTCTTTGTCAAGCATAACTTGCTGTCCTCTAATTACTTTTATTAGAGACTCTATATTATCCATGACAACCAACTGGTCACAATTTGTGACCAGTTCGCCGTTTTCTGTCTTTTCCGTTATGTCTGTCATATTTATATTAATTATCAAAATCACAAATTGCGACCTCAAACGTATTGTTGTTATATTGCGTACAAAGGTAGTGCTTTTAGCCTATAAGCCACTATCACACAACCCCTTTCTTTGAAAAGAACGTAAAATCAATAGTATTATTGCGATTATTGTGCGTTTTATGTCTTTACAGTATCTTTTGCTATATCTTGACTCCACTCCTTAAAAAACGCGAAACGAAAGCCTTCTGGAAAGAGTATGATGCCTGACGCTTCCTGAAGGACTTTAAAGATATCATTCAAAATGCTGACGATTTTGGGCAGGCGATTTTCTGGCTTCTCAAAATACAATATGATATAGAGCAGATAGAAGAACTCTGCAAAGGTCAGAATGCCTCTTCGCCTACTGAGATGATTGATCGTGGTTCGATCTATGCCGAATTGGGCACCCAACTCTGTCATCGTATAGGATTCTCCCGTCGCTGGATTAAAAAGATGATGAATTAGTTCGGAATAACCAATAACTAAAGTGCTCATATCAATATTGTGGGCGCTTTTCACATGTGATGCTAACTTCTCTTTTATTTTGTTTTTGGTTTGTATCATGGAATTGTTATTAAGTTTTAAAAAAAGCAACTTGCTTTTAATAAAAACTTAAAAAATGGCCATTTATTGTACGGTCGTACATTTTTCTCGCCAAAAAAATCATTTCTACCTACTTTTGCTGCA
>NZ_QTXV01000097.1:0-7626 GCF_003461825.1 Prevotella sp. AM42-24
AATAAAAAGGGGTGCGTCACAGACTTATGACACACCCTCTTGTGACTATTTGGATCATACCTAACACCACTTGTATTATTTTCTTTACCTCATTGAAAAGGAAAACACAAACCTTTGCAATACCCATGTAACATCATCCTCGTACCTTTGCATCGGAAACAAAAGGATTAGTTTCTATATTTAATAATAAGGTATAAAAAATGAAAAGACAACGTATCAACCAGTACTTCTTGGCAATGTCATTATGCTGTATGTCGGGGAGTGTGTTTGCACAGTCTACACAGACAGACAAAAAACCGATGCAGAAGCAAGAATCGGACAAAGGGAAAAAGAAGGCTAAATCAAAGTTCAGCGATGATCCAATTGAACTCAATAACGTCGTGGTAACAGCTTTGGGCATCAAGCGTGAGGAGAAGAGTTTGGGCTATTCTACGCAGACTGTTAGCGGCGATGACATTACGGCTACCATGCCAACCAACTGGTCACAAGCCTTGCAAGGTCAAGTTGCTGGTTTGAACGTGGTATCGGCAGGCGGCCCACTATCTTCCACCCAGATTAATCTGCGAGGCAACGTATCCATGAACATGGATGGCAACGGAGCCTTGATTGTTGTGGACGGTGTGCCTCTCTCCAGCCCAATGAACAACCCTGGTGGTTCTTACGGAGCTGGTGGCAACTCGGAGGGTTCCGTGGATTACGGTAATGGATTTTCCGACCTAAACCCAGATGACATAGAGAGCATCCAGGTACTTAAAGGAGCCTCTGCCTCTGCACTTTATGGTGCCAGAGCTGCCAATGGTGTCATCATGGTCACCACCAAGTCGGGCAAGAAAGCCAAGAAGGGACTGGGCATCAGCTATAGCTTCAACAACACATGGGAACGTGCAGCTCACTTCCCTGACTACCAATATGAGTTTGGACAAGGTGTGGCTAAGAACATCGGGACCAAAGGAACTGCCTGGGAGGGACAACAATATTATTCTTACGGCAAGGGTGATGACGGTTTGGCAAGTACAAGCGGTACCAGCTCTGCCTTTGGTGCTCCTTTTGAGGGACAGATGTTCTACCAGTATAGTCCTGAGAATGAGGGACGTGCTGACGAGGCGACCCCTTGGAGACCCTACAAGAACAACCATAGCGACCTGTTCCAAACTGGCCACACCATGACCAATGCCATCGCCCTCACTGGCAACAACGGCACTGGCAACATGCGCCTGTCTCTCACCCATAGCAAGAGCGAATGGATATTGCCCAACTCTGGCTACGAGCGACTGACGGCAGCCTTCGCAGGCTCACAACAGATTTCCAAGAGGGTGAAAATCAATGCTCGCATGAGTTATACCTATCGTGATGTAAAGAACACACCACAGCTCACCTATAACTCCAACTCTCTGAGCTACTTCTTGATTTTCATGAATCCAAACTTCAACCTGGATTGGTTTAAGCCGATGTGGTACAAGGGGAAAGAGAACATCAAGCAGATACGCCCATTCTCTGGCTATCTGCCAAACCCACACGTTTTGCTCTACGAGGCAACCAACCCTGCCAAAAAGCATAGCTTCAATGGCAACATCTCTGCCAATTTCACCATCAACCGCTTCCTCGACTTGCAGTTGCGCTCCGGTATGCAAGCTACGGCACAGCAACAAGAGCAGCATCGTCCTTGGGATGACAAGGTATATCCAACAGGATTCTTCAAGAAGCAGAACATCTTCGACTACGAGGTCAACTCTGATGTCCTGCTTTCATATCACAACAGCTTCGACAATGGATTCAATGTCAATGCCTCTGTAGGCGGTAACATGATGCAATCATACTATGACTTGCTCTCAGCCTCCGTCACAGGTCTGAACACTCCGGGTGTCTACAACCTTGCCAATGGAGTGTCGTCTCCACTCGCCAACACCACCATCCGCAAGAAGCGTGTCAACTCTCTTTATTTCATGGCAAACCTTGCCTATAAAGACATGCTCTTCCTGGATCTGACAGGTCGTAACGATTGGTCATCCACACTGCCAAAGCAACACCGTTCCTTCTTCTATCCATCGGTCAGCCTCAGCGCAGTGGTCAACAGCATCGCCAAGTTGCCATCATGGATTCATCTCTTGAAGGTACGTGCCTCTTGGGCACAGGTGGGCAACGACACCGACCCATACAAGACATCTCCTTACTATACAACGAGCGATTTTGCAGGTGCCTTAGTCAAGCCAAGTACCCTATACAACGCAGACTTCAAGCCAGAGATGTCAAGCAACTGGGAGGGCGGTTTCGACTTCCGAGTATTGGGCGGCAGATTGGGTTTGGACATGACCTATTATTACAACCGCACCAAGAACCAGATATTGAATGCGCCTTTCGACCCAACCACAGGATATACCAAAGGAACCATCAATTCTGGCTGCGTAAGCAACCGAGGCGTGGAACTGGTACTTCGTGGCACCCCTATCAAGACCCGAGACTTACAATGGGACTTGACAGCCACATGGTCAACCAACAAGAACAAGATCGAATCGCTCTCTGACTTTGCAGACGAGCGACAGATTCTCGGTTCCTATGTCAGTGGCAACGTGAGCATCATCGGCACCAAAGGTGGCACCACTGGTGACATCTGGGGATATAAGTTGAAGCGCAATCCACAGGGCGAGGTCATCATCGATGCCACAGGCTTGCCTGCTCGCCCATCAGAGATAGAATATGTAGCGTGTGCCCTGCCTGATTGGGAAGGAGCCTTCAATACATCCGTGAAATACAAGAACTGGTCGTTTGCCATGCAATGGGATGGAAAGGTAGGTGGAAAGACCTACTCGCAGTCACACCACAAAATGAGTGAACAAGGTCACATCAAGGAAACCCTCAACGGAAGAAAGCCTGGCACCAGCCTCTATCTCGACATCGACAACCCAGACATCCAGGCACTCTTCAAGGCACAGAAGATAACCCCAGTGGCAGGTGTCTATTGCATCGCACCGGGTGTAGTGGACAATGGCGACGGCACCTACAGTCCTAACCAGAAGATTGTGACCATAGAGGCATACTACAAGGAGTATTACCGCATCGGCAATGTGGAGACCAACACCTTCGACACCAGCTATCTCAAGCTGAGAGAGGTGCGCATCGACTATAACTTGCCAAAAAAGTGGCTCAAGAACACATTCATCTCCAATGCCACCGTGGGCTTATATGGTCGTAACCTCCTCTGCATCACCGACTATCCGATGTACGACCCTGAGACTGCCTCACTCGACGGCAGTTCATTCGTAACAGGCGTTGAGGTGGGTACTCTCCCTACCACTCGCTCTTATGGCATCAACCTCAAGGTAGATTTCTAAAACATGTATAAGAATAAAGATAAATATTGATTCGATGAAAAAGATATTCAAAAAGATAGGGGTACTCTTGGCTGTACCCACCCTGTTGCTGACCGGCTCATGTGAGTCGATGGACAACACCAACGTAGATCCAACCCGAATGAACTCAGCCAATGCCGGAAGTTTCATAGACCCTGTCATCTACGGCATGGGTACCTATACCTGGACCCGCTACAACAGCTGGACATTTCAGTTGATGCAATGCATCGTCACCACCAATTCTACCAGTGGCGTGGGATGGTTTAAGGTGAGCGATACGGCGGGCGATGGTGTGTGGTCCAACTATTACAAATGGAACACCAATGCCAAAGCTATCTACGATGAAGCCGTGAAGGTGGGCGACCCCAACTATCAAGCCATCGCCACCACCCTACGCTGCTGGATATTCGAGAACACTACAGATGCTTTTGGAGATATTCCTGTAGAGGAATCATGCCGTGGCGAGGAAAAGCTATATAATCCAAAGTTTGAGACTCAAGCTGACGTTTATCGCTATATCAACAACCAGTTGGAAGAGGCCAACTCGCTCTATGAACCTAAAAAGGGACTCCATTTCAACACCAATGGCGACAAGATGTATTGCACCAGCGGATCCGACCAAGAAGGCATCCTGAAATGGAAAAAGTTCACCAACTCGCTCCGTCTGCGTGCCCTCCTCAGAGTGATAGACTCAGAACAACTGGGCGACCTGGCAAAGACAGATATCAAGAAGATATTGAGCGATCCAACCACCTACCCAGTGTTCGACTCCAATGACGACAACGCCAAGGTACACATCTCGGGCATCGCTCCAGACGAAGCACCGATGACTCGCCCATCCGACCTGTCATCCTACAAGTCGCTCTCCGAGTTCTTCATCAACCGTCTGAAGGAATGGAGTGACCCACGTCTGCCCATCTTCGCCAAGACTGCCACCAACAAGGATCCCGACACGGGACAGGACGTGAAGTCATACATCGGTCTGCCTAGCGGATATGACGTGGAGCCTACCTTCACTGCCTCAGCTCCCAATGCCGCCAACCTCGCAACAGCCCCCCAAGACATCCAATGCCTCACCTATGCTGAGGTGCTCTTCATTAAGGCTGAGTTGGCACAACGAGGCATCATCGAGGGCGATGCCAAATCTCTCTATGAGCAAGCCGTAACAGCAGCCATCACACAGTGGGGCGCAGAAGTGCCAGCCAACTATTTTGACAACGAGAAAGCTGCCTACGATGGAACCCTGAAAAGAATCATGGAACAGAAGTTCTACGCACTCTTCTTCACCGATTTCCAGCAATGGTTTGAATACAACCGCACAGGTTATCCCGACGTGCCAAAAGGTCCAGGCGTGGATGCCAATGCCCACATGCCATACCGTTTCAAATATCCAGCCATCTTGCAACGCATGAACCGAGAGAACTATCTGAAGGCGGTGGAGTCGATGGGTGGAGATGACTTCCAAACCAAACTGATCTGGCAAAAGAGGGCTGTCCTTTAAACAAAGGGCAAACCTTAGACAAAAAACGATTTTATAAAAGAAAGGAACATAAGATGAATGTAAAAAAGATGATTGCGACGGCAATGATGATGATGTCTGCCTTCGCTGTGTATGCACAAGATGCCCGAGACTTCACCCTTGAGGTATATGGTGGAGAGATTCCCAATGTGAAACCAGCTTTTGAGGAAGAGCATTTCTTAGGTGGAGAAATCACCAAGAAATGGAACACCTTCCTTTGCAACTATACCCATACATACGATGTGGAGGTAGGTTTGTCCTCCTCTGGCACCGAGTTTCGCAAGCCAGCCGTGTTCAAGGCAGTGGAGCGTGTCAACAAATATGTCAAGAAGAGACTGAAAGCACACACCATGAACCGTGACGAGGCGGTGAAAATCATGACCCATGTGTTGGATTGCGCCAACATCATCTGTCTGGAGAACGACACGGCAGCCTTAGAAGAGGCGGCAAGCGACACCAAGACAGGAGAAGAGGCAGTAACCTTCTTCAACCATATCCATCTCGTCAACGCTTAAACTCAAGAAAGGAAATCAGGCTATATGAAACAAATGGAACGTTTGGTGTCGCTCGCCTTCATGGGAGCGATGTGTATCAATACCTTGGCACAGGTTTCTTCCTCCTTCGTTTTCTCGGGAAGAGTGAAGGATGCCAAGGGCAATGGCGTGGCTAACGTAGTGGTAAACAACGGCATCCGATTCGTCAAGACCAATGCCAATGGCGACTGGTCCTTGCCTACCGACACCAACTGCTGCAAGTTTGTCAGCATCTCCACCCCAGCAGCCTATGTGCTCCCACAAGAAAAGAACATCGCCAAGGGATTTTATGTTCGTGTGGATGAATTGACACGCAATGCCAACAAGCACGATTTCACCATCGAGAAGAGAAAGAAGCCGGTCAACCAATTCTTCTACATCTCCATCTCCGACCCACAGGTAAAAACCCAGCATGACATGGATCGATGGAAGAGCGAGACCATCCAGGACATGAAGACTTTTGTGGATTCCATCAGCCGCCAAAGAGAAGTGGTGGCAAACACCTTGGGCGACCTCGTCTTTGACAATATGGACCTGTATGGTGAATATGCCGCCTCATTCGATGGCATCAATATGACCACCTTCCAATGCATCGGCAACCATGACTTCGACAAACGCTACCAAGATTTGCACAACATGCCGTTAGGCACACCTGTCTATGCCGAGCAATATTATCACCGATACTTCGGACCAACTAACTATTCATACAACATAGGCAAGGTACATGTTGTGACGCTCAAGAACATCAATTATGTGGGACATCGCAAATACCAGGAGGCCATCACTGGAGCCGACTTGGATTGGTTGCGTCAGGACCTCAGTTTCGTCCCTAAAGGCTCCATCGTGATACTAAACATGCACGCTGCCGCCTGGAACAAGATTGAGAACGAGGGCAACGTGAGACAGGCAGACGATCTTGCCGAAATTCTGAAGGGCTATCGTGCCCATGTGATGGCAGGACATACCCACTATTTCCAGAACAACCTGATGGATGAGAATCTCTTCGAGCACAACATCGGTGCAGCCTGTGGCGCATGGTGGAAGAGCCAAGTGAACCGATGCGGTGCGCCCAACGGCTACATGGTGTTAGACATTGATGGCGAAAACATAAAGTGGCACTACAAATCCACGGGGCATCCCCTCTCTTATCAGATGCGCATATATGGCAAGGGACAATTCCACAGCCAACCACAAAACATCGTGGCAAACATTTGGGATTGGGACCCAACCTGCAAAGTGGAATGGGAAGAAGATGGCAAACCTAAGGGTGAGATGCAGCAATTTGCGGACGTGGACGAAGCTTATGCCAAAAGCAAAGGTTACAAACAGGGATTGACCGTGACAGGTCATCTCTTCAAAGCAACGCCATCAATCAAGGCAAAGAGCATCAAGGTCATCTTCACCAACCACTTTGGCGAACGATATGAGCAAACGGTCAACATCACCACACCAAAAGTGAAGACACAAATCGTGGCACATCGGGGATTCTGGAATACAGTTGGTTCTGCCCAAAACTCCCTGACTTCACTGAGGAAAGCTGCCGAAGCTAAGGTCTATGGTTCGGAATGCGACGTGCATATCACTGCCGACAGCATCATCATCGTGAACCACGACCCAAAGATCAACAAACTCGTGATTGCCGACTCCAAGTATGAAGACCTGAAGAAACAGCTCCTATCCAACGGCGAGGAGGTGCCAACCTTGGAACAATATCTCACCGAGCTGAAGAAGCACCCTGAGATGCAACTCATCTTAGAAATCAAGAAGCAGCCTCTGCAACGAGACGAAGACCGCCTAACTATCAAGACGGTGGCTATGGTTCGTCAGATGGGAATGCAGAAGCAGGTGGAATACATTTCCTTCAGTCCTGCCGTCTGTACCTTGGTTCGCCAGTTGGATGCAGATGCCACCATCTACTACGTAGGAGGCAGTTATACCCCAGACGAAGTGAAGAAGTTGGGTTATCAAGGCATCGACTACAATTACAAGCTCCTCTTCAAGCACCCGGAATGGATAGAGGAGTCTCACGAACTGGGTTTGAAGGTAAACAGTTGGACGCCCGACGATGATTCCATCATCAAGAAGTTGGTGGATATGAAGGTAGACTTCATCACCACTGACAAGCCAGTAGAAGCAGGAAAGATAGCCCACTCTAAGAAATAATCTCCGTAACCGAGAATTGTAATAGGGGGTGTGTCATAAGTCTGTGACGCACCCCTTTTAATTT
>NZ_QTXV01000098.1:0-7200 GCF_003461825.1 Prevotella sp. AM42-24
CTTGGCACGAACAACTACGGCATCTGCCTCAACTACAGTCAGGTGACCTTGCTCATAACTGATTTCATAGTTCTCAGCATCGGCACCGCTAATTGTAACAGCATACTCTGCCGGAGCACTTGCCTCATTAACCTCACAGGAGAAGACTGGTTGCTTGGTCAGGACTGATTCATTCTCGCCATTCTTAAAGCCAGCATAACTTGCCATGAACACAGGCATGGCGTCACCCTGCTTCTTGGTATAATTGCCAGCGGAGATAGACAAAGGAGCCTTAGTAATCACAAGACAACCTGACTCAAAGTGAACATTATAGTTCTTGATACTGCCCTGTTTTACCTCAATAGTATAAGATCCTACAGGAGAGTTGGCAACTGCGGAGCAGACAATCTCCGGAGTACCATCCAACGCTGCTCCCTCGGTCTCAAACTCGAACACAGGATTCTCGTCACCATACTGACGGCTGTAACTCTTGGCACGAACAACTACGGCATCTGCCTCGACAACAGTCAAACGTCCCTGCTCGTAGCTGATTTCATAATTCTCTGCATCGGCACCGCTGATTGTAACAGCATACTCTGCTGGAGCACTTGCTTCATTTGCCTCACAAGAGAAGACTGGTTGTTTGGTCAGAACTGATTCATCCTCGCCATTCTTGAAGCCAGCATAACTTGCCTTAAACACAGGCATTGCATCACCCTGCTTCTTGGTATAATTACCAGCAGAGATAGACAAAGGAGCCTTAGTAATGGTAAGAGTACCAGGAATATACGAGATTTCATATTTATCAGAAACTGCACCAGAAGCTACAATGTCATACTTTCCAACTTTACTACTATTATCTACAATAGTAGAAATGGATGCAGGAACAGAAAAGCCAACCTCAGAATCCCCATCTCTAAAACCAGAGTAAGTAATATTAAACTCAGGATTAGCATCACCATAAACCTTAGTAGTATTAGCAACATGAGCAGTCAATGGTATTTTCACTACAGTAACTACACACTTCGCTTGAATCAAATTATCTGCAGTGGAAGCAATAATACTACACTGTCCAGCAGACCTTGCGATAATCATACCGTCATCACTGACAGTTGCCACTTTCTCATTATCAGATTTCCAAAGTATCGTTTTATCTGTGCAGTTTTCTGGCAACAAAGAAGCCGTCAACTGTCGAGAATCGCTAACCTCCAACTGCATGTTACTTTCACTAATAGAAACTGAAGTTACAGGAACATACTTCACATCAACAACAAAGGAGAAAGGGTCCATCCGATAGGTACGAGCCTTGACATCAGAGAAAATGATATTTTCTAATTTAACAATCTGATTGCCCGTTATGCCTTTCTCTGCCTTAATCCACAGATCAATGACAGAACCTATCTTCCCTGAAATTGATGTATTGTCCGAAGACATACAAATAATGCGAACTTTACCATTGCCCAATTGCTTTGTTTGCAATTGATGATTACCACATCGGCCAGTCAACCTTGTTTTGCTTAAATCCAGAGACAAGCCATTCGGCAAAACTACATCCATCTGAAAAGCAGTCATCTCACTCTCGTTGGACAATTCAAAGGAGAAAGCTTTACTAACTTCTGGCGAAATCTCACCACTCTTGACAAATACATCATTCTGTTCTTTTGTTCCCACAAAGAGTTGTGAATTATCCAATTTCACATCTCGATTATTAACATCTGAAAAAATAGAATTCTTCAGCTTAATATAGCCACCCGAAAAATCACTGGAAGCTCGCACAGAAATACGTACTAAAGCACCCTGGTTTCCTTTTATCGACTCACCCTGAGTAGAATAACCCAAGATTCTAACAGAGCCATCCGACATCAAGTTAGAACTCACAGAGAAAGAAGATGATCCCCTATCTGTAAGAGAGATATCAAAATTGCCATTCGACTTCGAGGCAATTTTTAAACCTTCAGGCAGTTCGATATCAGTCTGAAAGCCACGAAATACCTGACTATTATCCAAATTTAGGGTAATCGTCTTCGACTCACCAGGGACTACGTTAACTGGCTCTATATAAAAGGTATCCTTTGCTCTTGATGCAAGCGGCAAAGCCAACAACATCAAGAACAAAAGTACCATTATTTTATTTAGTCTTATCATACCTTAACCATTATTTTACAGTAATCTTGACTACCTGTCCGTTCATCTTCACAAGATAAACACCAGCTTGCAAAGCTATCTTAGATGTCTCAGAAGCAAGACAGAATGTCTTCACAAGGATACCTGAAGTGGTATATATATAAATAGGTGTACCCTTCAAGCCTGTAAACATCAGACCATCCACAACAACCTTGACAGAAGTTCCGTCCACGCCAATTCCATCAATAGAAGTTACTTCATTATTACGAGAGGTCAAACGATAACCCTTAGCCTCAACATCAGAGCCGATAGCATTGGTTACACCTATATTCTTTGCATCCAAATTCTTCTTTGAAGACAAACAGAAGATAGGCTGTCCATTCATGAAAGTACTATTGCTAAGTGAATAAACGACAACACGCAAAGTATGAACATTCAACTTAGAGTAACTCAACTGATGGGTTGTAGCCATCACTCCACTCAACTTCACTTCCACATCATTTACATTTACTGGCAAAGTAATATCAGCCTGCAAAGCAACAAAGTTACTATTATTGTCTAATGCTATATCAATATTAGACTTGTCTTGTTGAGACAATACTAAGCAATCCAAAGAACGGTCTGAAGACGAAGCATCATCCATTGCAGAAACACCATAGCCCTTAGCCATTGCAACCTGCTCTTTCACCTGCAAAACCTGTTGCATAATCAAGTCAGTTGTACCCGTTACATCGGAAATTGAGATATGGTCATCACTATTCACGTCGGCAGCCTCAAAAGCGAATGTTCCTGTCACCTTATTAAATATATAATTGACGGTATTAACAGCATCCACGACATTGATCTCATCATCATCATTAGAGTCACCTTTCAATACCGGCAAGACCTTTACCTGGCAAGATGCCTCCACCTGACTTCCATCCTGTGAAGTAGCCTTAATGACTGCATCACCAGGAGCTATTGCAGAAATCACTCCATCCTCGGACACCTTAGCTACGTCCTCATTGGTAGATGACCAGATAAAACTTGCATTGGTAGCATCAGTTGGAGCAACAATAGCAGAGAGTTGCGCCGTATGATTTTTTCTGATTTTCAAGCTTTCTTGACTCAAAGTGATAGAGGAAACCATTGTAGGGTCAACAGTTATAGTACAAGTTGCCTTGGCACCACCGCCATCATTTGCAATAGCATGAATAGACGTTTGACCTACCTTATGAGCTGTTACCACACCATCGGCAGATACCGATGCCACAGTCTCATCATCCGACTTCCAATCCACCTTCTTATTGGTAGCTTCATCAGGACCTACGGTTACTGCAAGAGCAAGAGTTTCACAGGCTTTCAAATGAGCGTCAGATTGGTTCAGAGTAAGAGAAGATAAGAAAACATCTTCTGTCATTGCCTTGATACTACCCCATTTCCTCCATGTAGCAGATCTCTTGTAATTATTAATAACATTTGCTGGAACAAACAAAGTTCCATTAGCAACGACCTCCTCAGGGAAATTAACCAATCCTGTTGGAACTGGTGATGTCGCATATGATTTTACATACTTAATATTGGTACACCCCTCGAATGAATTTTCACCCAATGACGAAATATTCTCACTGAGCGAAATCCATGTCAAGCCAGTACATCCCTGAAAGGCTTGCTTACCTACAGATGGAACTTCACCCTTCACTTCTACATAAGGAAGAGAAGTGCAACCTGCAAAAGACTCAACACCTAATCCTTCCAAAGTCTTTGGCATATCAATACCCTCCAAAGCTGTACAATTTTGGAATGCTGAAGGTCCAATAATTTTCAAAGAACTTCCTAAGTCAAGTTTCCTCAAAGAAGTACAGTTCGAGAAGCTATTATCTGCAACACTTGTCATACTTGCAGGGAACACAACGTTATCCAACGAAGAACACTCTGAGAAGCCATAGTCTGCAATCTGACTCAAATTTTGACTGAGTCTTACTGACTTCAGAGAAGTACAACCACGGAATCCCCACATACCAACAGAAGTAATGTTATCAGGAAGGAATACGTCTTCCAATCCTGTGCAATAAGAGAACATAAACTTATCTATAACCCCAACATTCTTACCTATTGTCAAGTTATTAAGAGTTGGAATATGACAGAAAGGAGCCCTGTTTGGAGCATCATTTCCCGAATTATCCTTGGTACTATAAGACAACCAACGACCTAAATAAAGGTTCTCGATTGGACAATCACGGAAAAGTCCATATTCTTTATTAGAAGCCCCATAGCCCATTTCTATCAAATCAGTTCCATCCTCAAAAGTTGCTGTGAACAATGATTTACAATTAGTGTATCTATTATTAGTTGATTATCAGTATTATACGCTCTAAACGGTAGAAAAGTGGCAATATGAATTCTATATGGAAACGAAATGGCTAAAATTTAACGTATTTAACTTTCGATTACATCAAAATTACATAGATATGTATTGGATGGGGCGTTTGAACCGACCCCGTAATATGATAAAAGGATACAAAGAAGGCCATGTAAGGGAGTGAGTGATCAGTAACCATTCCACATGTTATTACCTCCATAATGGTTCCGTTTCCCATCCCTGCGGAAAGCCGAGAGCTTTTAAGTCAATTTCAGGAAACCGAATGAACAACCATGTTAGTTTGGATTGCATATCATTATTGGGGGATATAACATTAAGAAAGTACTTGATGATGCAAAGATCAAAGTAAGCACGCATGGAATCTGTTGGCAGTGTTATCCATTCTCCTGCGGGACTATTGGGAATTGCTGGCTGAATAGCATTCTGCTTGTTCCATACTCTTGAATGATGACCACAGGCATTTCGAGTAACAGCAATAACCGTGAGCCATGACTCAAACACATTGATAGGCAACCCAAAACGTTTGGCAATACGCTTGCGTATGCGATTTTGTTTAATGTTGCGATAAATGGCATTGACGTTTCCAATAGTAAGCAGTTCTCCTAAAATCCACGATGGTGGGTAAGGCTCTGAGTAGGTTCGTTTGAAATGGAGAATGAACTCCTCTTTTGATTTGCTGTATTCCTTGGATATAGCTCGCATTGTTTCATTAAACCTGGAACTATCCAAGAAGTAAGAAGAGTTAGTAAGCCAGAAAGGATTGCCTGTCATATCTGCTGTTATTTGCATCACCGCACGTCTGATAGCAATTTCAATCTTTTCTATTTCATTGAACATGAGTAGTCTCAGTTTCTTGTCAAAGCGATAAAGCATCATCACCTTTTTGAATGTTGAACCTTCCTTATACAAATGTGCTGTTTTGGGCATCTTTAACAAAGGATACATATAAGCAGACAATCTGTAATAACCAATATTGTCAAGGTACTGTATGGCTTTGTTTCTGTCACAAATCTGTAAACCTCGTGATTCAAGCAAATTAACGAGATTTTCCGAAGATTCAAACCGTTTTGTAAAGGGAATAAGGTTCGCCATATTCAAATGTGTATAAACAAAAAACGCCTCGCACGATTTGAGCATTGTTAAGAGGCTTGGCGAGGACTGACGCTGCAAAGATACGAATAATCATTGATAATACAAACTTTTTAGCGAGAAAAATCACGCAAAAGTGGAATTCTCTGACATATTTATATTTAATAATGTTAAATCAGACCTTGAAATCATACTTTGCCAGCCAAACCAAGTGGTTTCCAAGATAAAAGTGTTATCTTTGTAACGTCTATACCCATACCGAAAGCCCCAATGGGCAGAGGTTTGGGCAGACATATATACATATAAGGCGTAACTGTACGCTTTGGTTTTGACAGTGTAAGAATCTGGCAGTTCGAGCAAAAGTTGTCAAGAACAAAGCAACGGGAACGCCTCATGAGGTGTATTGTATACAGCCCTTATTGGCTTCGGACGATTTTGCCGTTCGTTGTTAAGAGTGCTTTCTATATACGTACACAGGCGTGGGGCTTTCGGCGTTGCTCGTTTCGACAACTTGGGCGATGCCAGAGCCTTTACACTGTGGAACGAGTGACAGGACTGGCTCCACGTTTTCATGTATATATACCAACCATTTGTTGTTAATCATGCCAATATGGTAGCCGTTGGCAAAAAAGAAGAATAGTTGGTATGAGTAGTATAAAAGTTCCAATCACAAAGACGGATAAGGAAGGATTTCAAGTTATAATAGACTTGAATTTATATAGCGAAAAGGCTATAACAGCTACGATTTACAAATACACAGACAAGTTCTTTGTTTATCAGAACACAATGCCTAATGATGATAAACAGGTCTGTGTTATCTTTGAATCAAAAGATGGTGGACTTGACGAGAATATCGTTAAGCAATTCTGTAATGACTTGATTGACCAGCAACTTCGTGAGATTACTACGGAAAAGTATGGTCATATTCGGGATTTAATCGTTGAGGAAGCATTTAAGCCAGTCAGCCGATGAGACATTTTTTTATTTTCTTCGTGACATTCCTGCTAACGTCACTCTCTTACGATGACAATTCTGATATAGTACAGATAGAGAAAAGCGAACAAGATATAATAGAAATGGCAAAACGCCCTTTGGTACTTCAAAAAGCCTCATTTTCTTTTGCGCCATTATTGAAGTCATGCCACTCTTCTCACTACTCTCATCGGTCGCATAGTTCACATGTGTCACACAGGTCTCACTATTCTTCAAGATAGAACAATGAATAATACTTATACAATACTTCCATTTCGCTTCGCTCGATTTAACGAAGAAGAATATCTTCTATCGAATGATGTAGGAGAATATATTTTCCTAAAGAATGACGACTTTCACAAATTCGTCAATGGAGAACTTGACCCTACAAGTGACTTATTCTATGATATAGAGTCAAAGCAAATAGCCACAACAGACAAGGTTGAAGATGTTGTAAAAATGTTAGCAACCAAATTCCGCACAAAGAAGAGTATCTTGGAAGATTTCACTTCTTTGCACATGGTTGTGCCAACTTTGCGTTGCAATTCAAGCTGCATTTATTGTCAGGTAAAAAGACATGAAAGTACTGACCATTCTGCAGATATGACGAAGAAAACAGCAAAGAATATTGTCAAAAACCTGTTGGCGGAATTAAAAAACCGCCTGAAAATTAG
>NZ_QTXV01000099.1:0-7161 GCF_003461825.1 Prevotella sp. AM42-24
AATTATCGCAGTGTCTTGCAGAAAGCTACGGGCAAGATAGGTAAGGGTTATGAGGCTCACCATACGTTACCTCAAAAATATAGACAACAATTTGAAAAGTTGGGCATAAATATTGATGAACCAGGTAATGTCGTGTGGCGTGAGGCAAATGGACATAGAAAGAAAAGTAACGCTTTGACCAGAAACTGGGATAATTTTATGATAAATCATAAAGGTAAGCCAACCAAAACTCAAGTGACAAATTTTCGAGATCAATTAGAAAAAAAATATTTTGGTAATAAAATTGGTGATACACCAACAAATTAAAATAAAAAAATATGCTTTCGTATTATAGCTTACATCATCGTTTTAAAAGAAGTATGTTAGAAATCACTTCTAAAACTTCTTATGAAATTTTATGGAAATATTTGGATCCGCTTCAAAAGGAAAAACTCCCTGAAAATATTGTTTTTACAATCGCTTCAGGCAAAAAAGCTTATGACATTATCCGCCTGTATGAAAGTGGAGAATATTTCTTTTCGCAAAGGGTTATTTACGTATTATCTAAGTTTATAGATATGACCGATAAATGCTATCCAATAACTATAGAGGGGGTAGAAACACTATACTATGTAATTTATAATTTAGATGCATATACTTTCATCAATAAAGACGATTTACTTTTTAGGTATGACCCTCATTTTTATTATGTCCAAGATAACTCGCTACAAATATTTGGCATCAAAGGAACTTCTTGTATTATTGTTTCAAATGAGATTAAAAACGCATTATTGAAAAATAAAATTACAAATATTGAGTTAATTGAATGTTTTGGCTGTTCATTGGAAGAATATAAAGAAATAAAAAAATCTAAGTTCAAGTCTGAAGTTCATGCTTACAGAGACAGATAACAAATATGACAAATAGGATTCTTTCCACATTGATATTATTTTGCACCTTGGCATCCATAGATGTCAAGGCGCAATCTGATGATAATAATTATGTCATCAAATTCCCTATGCTGGATGACCAAGGACAAAACGTTGTAACCACGATCGAATACTACGATGGACTGGGACGCATAAGCTCCCAGACAATCTATCAGGGAAATGCCATCTATGGAATCGAGCAAAGGAACTATTACGACGGAGACTATAGACTTATTAACGGCAATGACGGTACACTGAGAGCTGAAGCAAGGAACATACTTGCTTACTCTGGGGACATGGGCATCACAAGTGCCCAAAGAAACGAGTTGAGCAATACATTCACCTGTGTGCAAACGCAGCTTGCCAGTGATGGAACGGAAATCGTAACAGCAATGTATTACGACCAGAAGGGGCGTGTCGTGGAGAAGAACTCGAAACTGCTGGGCAACCATCTTCGTCGGGAGCAATTCACGTCTACATTTACTGGCAAAATCCTCACACATACCATCATTGACTATAAGGGGACAAAAGAAATCTTTCGCAGTACAACCACCAATAACTACGATGCCACAACTGGCATTCTTGCATCTACCGACGTGACGACCTCCATCAACGAGGGCAACGAAGTGAAGAAAAGAACCGCCGTTGAATGTACATTCAAACGGCATAACAGAAGCCGCTAATTTAACAAGATCCATAAATTCTTGTATTCAAACTTTGTTTAATTCGATTTTCGGAGGTTTTTAAAATATGAAATACTTATATATATTATTAATTGGAAGTATACTTCTGTTTGAGGCATGTGGATCAAAGACACATACGTATTATAATGACAAAAATGGATTTACTTTCTCTGTTGTAGAACAAGAAAATAACGATGTACTTATCCTAGGTAAAACTGATTCTATTTTTCTACCATGGTCATTACACGGTCAATATCTACCTATAACTTTTTATATGCACGACAATTCTAATATCATTTACTTGCGACAAGATTTCGAGATGCTTCGTTGTACATTGAACAAATATAAAATTAGATATTTAAAAAAAGAAATAAGAACACAATTTTATCCTATGTATCCAGAACTAGGGAATAATTATTGGGTATATGATGGTGGGTGTGATCAAAGTAGGTATTGTTTTAATGTATTTCGAGATACTATATTTGTAAAAGGCTTAGAACCATTAGAATGGGAATAATATGGATAGAATTCTTTCCACATTGATATTATTTTGCACCTTGGCATCCATAGATGTCAAGGCGCAATCTGATGATGTAGTCAACTAAATATAGGAAACTACAGTTGTCTGCCATGACCTTCAAGCGGTCCCTCGGGGACCACGTGATGGGGAACCGATGAACATGAGACGAGCAACTGTTGCTCACGAGACGGGCAACGAGTGCCCAAATAGGTGAGCCAAATCTGGGCAATATAGATATGACTTTAATCCATGTGGAAGAGTTCTTCTAGTGGGATGCTGACAGGAGAGTTGTCTGGATTCACTTCCATGATGTCAGCCATCATATCCCACCATTTTTGTGTGATTGGATCCACGTTGGTGGTGTCCTGACTGTTGGTGTCGCTATCGCACTTCTGGACGGCAAAGAGCAGGTTGGTGTCCTTGTCCCAGAAGATGCTGTAGTCGCTTACACCCTGGTCCTTGATCATCTGTTTTAACTCCGGCCAAATTGCAGCGTGGCGCTTGGCATATTCTTTCTCGCATCCCTTCTTGAGATACATCTTGAATGCAAAACGTTTCATGTTATTTTATGTTTTTTACTTGTTATACAAATGCAAATTGCTATACGATTGATTTCTGATGGCATAGGTATTTATCTGCATCAGATAAGCTGAGGCAAGAAGCAAGAGACGATGAGTACTAATATACCTACCAGCAGCACGCCAATGGTCTTGCCCGAACAGCCTTTCCATTCTTTCAGGATGATGCCCCATACATTGGAGAATACCACATTGAGAGCCATCAGGATGCAGAAGGAAAGGGTAGTGAGAACGGGTGATTCTGTGAGGAATCCCTTGCCCAATGACAAACCGAAGAACTGACTGTACCACAAGGCACCGGCAAGGGCACAAAACAGAAGGTTGTTGCCCCATACCTCCTGTTTCTGATAATCGCCCCAAGTATGGTTCTTTGTATTCTGATAGAAACAGTAGATGGCATTGGTTACAAAACCGCCCAGTGTCACGAAGAAAGTGGCAGGGAGTGTCTTGTACATGTCGGGAGTGAAACTACCGAAATGAATGTCGCTGCCGAAGGCAAGACCTACGTTGAAGCAACCGCTCATGAAACCTGCTAAGAGGGCTATGGCGAGACCCTTAGGAAAGTTGAAGTCCTTGACTGCTGCCTTCTTTTCTTCCTCTGACAGTGATGCTGCTTTCATGCTGCCTGCTACACCGATGATGGCGATACCCACGAGGGTAACCACTACGCCGAGTATCACGCTGAACGTGAGTGAAGACAAGGCATTCATCTCTGGGAAGAAGATGTTGAGCAAAACGGGTCCCATGATGGTACCCAGACCTGCACAGGTTCCAAGGGCGATACTCTGGCCGAGAGCCACACCGAGATAGCGCATGGAGAGACCGAAAGTCAAACCACCCACGCCCCAAAGTACACCGAAGAGCATGGTCATCGCTACATTGAATCCGTTACCATCGAGCAATTCAAAGAAAGAATGTCCGTCTGGTACAGCCAATAAGGCTCCCAAGAAAGGCAGTATCAACCAGGCGAATACTCCCTGTACCAACCAGTAGGATTCCCAACTCCAATCTTTGATCTTGTTGATTGGCACATAGCAACTGGATTGGCAGAAGGCACCCACGGCTATGATTAAAAGTCCTATTAATATTTCCATAATTGTATAATTAAAGTGAAGAGTGAAGAACGAAGAGTGAAGAATTCAAATGCTTTTTTAGCCATAAGACTATTGAATTCTTCGTTCTTCACTCTTCGTTCTTCACTTACTTGCGGTTAGCGAGAACTTCTGCCTCGTACTTCTCAATGTCAGCGATGTATTCCTCACCAACAGGAATGTTGTTCTTCAGGTTGAAGTAATCATATACAGCGCCGAATGGCAATGTCTTCTCTTCTTCCAAGAGAGCAAGACGCTGGAAGAGCTTGCCTTCATCCTCGTACTTGCGGAGGGTGTCGAGAGGCTCAAGGAATGCCTGCAATAATGATTTCTGGGCAGCACGTACACCGATGATGTAAGCACCGATACGGTTGATAGAACCATCGAAGTAGTCGAGACCGATATGAGCACGGTCGAGGGCATTGGCACGAACCAACTCTGAGAAGAGGTTGCGGGTATTGTCGTCGAAGAGTGTTACGTGGTCTGAATCCCAGTGCATTGGGCGAGATACATGGAGCATCAACTCTGGTACGAAGAAAAGGAGTGCTGAAACTGCATCTGATACGTTCTCTGTTGGCTCATAGTGACCTGTATCGAGGGTGTACATCACATTGTTCTTAGCGCAGTAGCCAGCGTAGAAGTCGTGAGAACCTACGGTATAAGCCTCCAAGCCAATACCGAAGAGTTTAGCTTCGAGACAAGACTTCATGTTAGGCAACTCCTCTGCCAAGATCTCATCAAGAGAGTTCTTCAAAATCTCACGATAGCGTCCCTTCTCTACAGTGATATCCTTAGAACCATCGTGTATCCAGATGTTCATGATACATGGATCGTTCTGGAACTTACCCATTGCATCAGCGATACGGCGGCAACGCTTGGTGTGCTCAATCCAGAACTCACGGATAGCAGGGTCTGGGTTTGATAAAGTGAGGTTGCCACTCAATGGGTGAGAGAAAGAAGTAGAGTTGAAATCGAGCTTCATGTTCTGCTCCTTTGCCCACTGCATCCAACCTGTGAACTGATCTACGGTTACCTCGTTACGGTCGATTTGCTTGCCACCGAACTCACCATATATCTCGTGGAGATTGAGACGGAAGGTACCAGCGAGGAGAGAGTTTACCTTTTCAATATCCTGTCGGAGTTCATCGATATTGCGAGCCTTGCCAGGATAGTTACCTGTACTCTGGATACCGCCAGAAGCAGCCTCGCCACGCTCGAAACCAACTACATCGTCAGCCTGCCAGCAATGCAGAGAGATAGGAGTTTTCTCCAATGTCTCGATAGCCTTGTCGGTATCTACACCCAGAGCAGCATAGCGCTCTTTTGCAATCTCGTAATTCTTCAAAATCAAATCTGTTTTCATAATTGTCTTTAAGTTTTATATTGTTAATCTTTTATTGTTTATTTCTTTCTTTACCTTTTTACTTTTTTACCTTTTTACCTTTTCACCCTTTTACCTTTAAAAACTTCTCGTAAGCTGCATCCCAAGCATCCTTGTCCTGTGGCTCGAATTTCTTCAACTCCAGAGAGTTGGCGATGATTTGTCGCATTTCCCAGATATCCTTTACCAAGCCGGAAGCCTTAGCCTGCAGCATGATATTTCCGATAGCTGTACCTTCTTGTGGACCAGCAAGTACTGTTACGCCACAACTGTTGGCTGTAAACTGGTTGAGGTATTGGTTGAGTGAACCGCCACCGATGATGTGGAGCACGTTGATATCGAAATCTGCAAATTCTTTGAGCCATGTGAATACCTGACGGTAGCGAAGGGCAAGACTTTCGAAGATGCAGCGGCAGAATTCGCCGTAGCTCTCAGGTACATGCTGACCGGTCTTTTCACAATATTGCTTGATAGCTTCTACCATGCTGGATGGGTTGGCAAAGACAGCATCGTCTGGATTGATGATACTTTGGAAGGCTGGCTGCTTCATTGCTTCAGCAATCAGTTCGCCATGTCCCAGACAAGTCTGGTCACTGTTATTAGCAGCTGCCGCATCTTTCCATTCCTTGCGGCAACGCTCGTAGATCCACATACCACAGATATTCTTGAGGAATCGGGTAGTGCCCTCGATACCGCCTTCGTTTGTGAAGTTGAGTTCATAGCTATGTTCATTGATGATAGCCTTCTGAGTCTCTATACCCATGAGGCTCCAAGTGCCAGAACTGAGGTAAGCGAACTTTTCATTCTTGGCAGGAACGGCAGCTACTGCGCTGGCAGTATCATGCCCTGCTACAGCGATGACAGGTACTGCATTCAAGCCAGTTATCTTCTGTACTTCCTCGGTGAGTGTGCCGATGATGGTAGCTGGTGCTGTCATTTCTCCAAACTGTTCGCGCTTCAATCCGAGACTCTCAACAAGATCCTGGTCGAGGTCGCCTGTCATCGGATTGAGAATCTGCGAGGTGGAGGCTACAGTATATTCGCAGATAGCGTTACCGGTAAGCATATAGCTCAGCGCATCCGGAATAAAGAGTATTTTGTTTGCATTCTCCAAAGCCACATTGCCAGCCTTGCGCATAGCGTATATCTGGAAGAGGGAGTTGAAGTTCATGAACTGGATGCCCGTCTTTTCATATACCTTTTCCTTGCTGATTTGCTCGTCGAAGTATTTCTCCATCATGCCCACTGTATGTGGGTCTCGATAGGCGAGAGGGTTGCGGAGGATGGCACCGTCCTTGCCCACATATACAAAGTCGCATCCCCAGGTGTCGATTCCGATGCTCTGGATGTTGATGCCTTTTTGAGCCACGAGTTTCAAGCCCTTGATGATTTCCAGATAGAGCACATAGATGTCCCAATAGAAGTGATTGCCCGTCTCGATGAGATTATTGTCGAAACGTGTCAGTTCTTCCAGATTGAACTTTCCATCTGATAAACTACCGATAATGGTTCTTCCGCTGGTGGCACCTAAATCCACTGCAAAGAAGTATTTCTTTTGTTCCATTTTGTTAGGTTTTTAAGTCTAATTTAATGTTATTGATTTCTAAGTTTAATTTCTGTTGATTCCGAAGTTCCTTATGTGTTACTTCAAAGTCTTTTTTGAAATTTTCGGTGCAAAGATAGACCTAAATCGTGAAATGCAACAAGGGATTTTGATTTTCAGCCCTTGATATTTGGCGGCAGTATAAAATTGGGGAAGTGATGGATGTTTTTGGGGGAAGTGATGAAAGAAGGATCATAGAATGGGAGGCTTAAAGGGGTGTATGGATAAAAAGGGAATAATCCAATGGGCTGGAATAAGACAAGGCTGCTTGTGAACCTTTAGTTCTGCAAGCAGCCTATAAGCATTTGATAATTATGAGTTGATAAATGTTAGTTACGTATTTTATTATGATTCTGATATCAATACTCTGTTAATTCTTATGTAATCGATTGAAAAT